>JBDSAN010000176.1:0-14889 GCA_039922115.1 Jatrophihabitantaceae bacterium | reverse complement strand
AAACCTCGGCAGGAATGTGCGTCGGACCTGTCTGAGACGGCTTCTTTGAGGCACGCTCAATAGAGCCAGCCCGAGAAGGAGATCCAGCTCGTGACGCCAACCGCCCAGCCTCAACCGGTACGCCGCGCCTTCGTGTTCGGCGGCGGCGGCGTGCTCGGATTTGCCTGGATCGTGGGGGCGCTGACCGCTATGCAGCACGAACTCGACCTGGTGCCTGGCCAGCACGACCTGCTGGTCGGCACCTCGGCGGGGGCAGTGACCGCAGGCCTGCTCGGTTGCGGCGTTGAGGTGGACACCATCCGCCGGCATCAGCTCGGGATGCCGCTTCCGCAGGACCCTCCGATCAACTGGAACTATGACGTTGACACCGGCGGCCGGTTGCCGCCCCGTCCCGGACTGCGACCCGGCTCGCCAAGGTTGCTCTGGGGCGGCTTGCGCCGGCCGGCCTCGGTGCCGCCGATCGTTGCACTGTCCGGGCTGCTGCCGGCCGGCCGGGGCAACTTGACCCCAGTTCGGCAGATGGTCCGGTCGATGGCAGCCACCGCGTTGGCCGATGACTCCTGGCCTGATCGTGCCACCTGGATTGTCGCCACCGACTACGCAAGTGGCCAGCGCATTGTCTTTGGCCGGAAAGGCGATCCGGTAGCTGAGCTGTCTGAAGCCGTCTGCGCTTCGTGTGCGATCCCGGCCTGGTACGCCCCGATCAGGATCAACGGTCGTTCCTACATCGACGGTGGAACGGCATCCAATGCCTCGGTTGACCTGCTTCCGCCGGGTCACTTTGATGAGGTGTATGTGCTGGCACCGATGGCCTCGCTCGACCCGGACAACCCTCGCTCTCCGGTGGCGATGGTCGAGCGTCGGGTACGGCGCGCGATCACCCGCGGCATCGCTCATGATGTAGCCCAGTTGCGTTCGGACGGGACCCGGGTGATGTTGCTGACGCCGGGCGCGGAGGATCTGACCATGATGGGAACCAATCTGATGAATCCGCGTCGACGGGTCGCGGTGTTGCACACCGCGATGCGGACGGTGGCGGTCGATATCCGTAACCAGCAGCGGCGGTTGGCCGAAACAGGTATCGGATGAGGGTGTATCTGCCCAGCACCTCGACACAGTTGCGGGCACTGTCGGAATCCGGCGCGGTCGCAGGTGCGCCGTTGACCTGCTTCGCGGTAACTCCCGGGCTGCGCGAGCACTACCTCGATGACGACCTGGAAGAGCTCGAATATGCGGCATCATCGATGGCAGCCCGTGCCTCGCTGCGGTTGATCTGCTCGGACCCGAGCGCAGCGAGCCGGCGCATCGTGATCTCGGCCGATGTCGCGGACGCTGACGTGAGCATCCGCGACGACCTCGATCTCGGGGTGGTGCGGGTCGCAGTGCCGATCCCGATCGGGCAGTGTGCGTCAGTGCATTGTGATGATCTGGATGCCGAGCCGACGATAGCAACGGCCGCGGGTCTGATCGACGAGGCCGACCTCGGGAATCCGGATGCCGAGGAGAAGGTTGACGACGCTGACGGATTCGAGCTTTGCTGGTATGCCACGCAGGAGATCGACGACCTTCTTGCCGAGCTAGGCAGCTGAAGCAGCTCATCGAGCCACCTGGATCGGCAGGCCGTCGGGTGCGATCTGGCGGGTCCGGTCGGTAATAAGCAGGCCACGTCCGACAGGTTGGCTGGGCGTGTGGACTCCGAGGCGCACCCCGAGCAGTTCGCCGTCGACCGGAGCCGGCTGCAGCAGGATGCCGGTCCGATGCCGGCGGACCTCGACGCCAAGGCCCCGAAAGCTCACCAGCAAGTCGTCGGTACGTGCGCTCACGATGACCGGCGCTGGATCACGGGCTACCAATGAAAGCAGGTAGTCGCCGGCAGGTGTGTCCTGGAATTGCTCCGCATCGTCGATCACGATCAGCTGGTGGCCGCTAAACCTTCCGAACTCTGCTCCGGGGTCGGCGCCGGGCTCGACCAGCCCGCAAGCATGTGAGGTTGCCCAGCCGGACAACGGTGATCGGGCCGGAGCGGCAATCAAGATTTGATACCCGATAGCTTGAGCCTGTTCGGCGATCAGCAAGGCGCAGTTACTTCGGCCGGAGCGAGCTGGACCGGCGATCAGGAAGCGGCTATGGGCGGCGAAGATATCGCAATGCACTGGCGCCGCATCGTCGCCACCGAGGCCGAGCAAGAATTGACCGGGTTCGGTGGCGACCTGCCCTACCAACTCGCGGTACTCGACCCGTTCGGGCAATGCTCGGATCCGGATGGCCGGTTGATCGGCTTCCGGCCGTGCCGGCTTGGCCATGCCCAGCGCGGCCGAGGTCTGCGCGCTCGCGGTCGGATCCCGGTCCAGCAGCGCCAACTGCACCTCTAGGCCGGTATCGGTTGCGATTGCACGCCCTGCGGACGGGTCGGTCGGTAGTGCAGCGGCGCGTATTCCGGCGTTGGCGTAGTCAGCGCGATCGGTCATCGGCAGCAACAGTCGCCGGCCGAGCGCCGCTCCGAGCCGCAGGCCAAGCGCACTACGATCCCCACTGATCAGCACGGTCAGGCCGGCTGCCGGCCCGTCTCGCAGCAGCCTGATGAAGCCATCCGCGGTCCGGCCGGCGTCGTACTCGTCGCTGGTCCGACACAGACCCTCCCAACCGTCTACAACCAGCAGCATGACTGGCAACCGGCAGCCCATACGCAGGCCTTCGGCGAGGCTGCTCACGCCGAGCTCGGCCAGCTTGCGCTGACGATCAGCTATCTCGCCGTTCAATCGACCGACCAGACGGGCGATGCAGGCAGGATCGTTCGGGTTCAGCACAGCGCCACAGTGCGCAAGCTCGCTCCAGGCATCGAAGCCTCGGCCCGCGCAGTCGATGAGATACAGATGCAGTTGTGCGCTGCTGAGCCTACGTATTGCTTGACCGGCGGTAGTACGCAGCGCGGTTGTTCGACCTGATCGAGGGCCACCAATGAATCCGGCCGAGCCGCCGGCCGTCAGGTCCAGCAGGTAGGGATACTGACGCTGCTGAGCTGGATCGTCAATGAGTCCAATGGCGAGCTGGAACTCATCTTCCGGTTCGGCTAGATCCTTGACTAGGACCAGATCAGGCAGCGGAGCGAGCCACGGTCGCGCCGGCAACGTGAGCTGACCAGCGGCTGCGTGCATCGCCGCGGTCAGTTCGGCAACGTCGGTGCGGGCTGCCGGCGCTCCAGCCGAGGCAACCGGACGATTCCAGCCGTCCAGCTCCTGGATCGTAATCGGCTCAGACGCGGTCAGCGGCAGCCCGATCCGTGCTGTTTGGAACTCGACGAGTTCGCCGTCGCCCAATCTTGCGAAGGCCCTACCCGGTTGGCTGCGGGGGATGCGGCTCGCCAGGTCGCTGCCGATCACGTCGCTTGACTCAGCCGGATCAGTGACCCGCAAGGCAATGCGTAGCGAGAGGTTCGCCTTGATGTCGGCTGAGACAGCACCAGCCGGTCGCTGCGTTGCGAGCACGAGATGCACTCCGAGCGAGCGTCCACGCTGGGCGATGCCGAGCAATCCGGTTAGGAAGTCGGGCAGTTCCTCGGCGAGGGAAGCAAATTCATCGATGATCAGGATCAGCCGCCCGAGTGGATTCCGGTGCGCTTCGCTGCTCTGGCGATAGCCAGTCAGGTCGGCAACACCGGCGACAGCAAAGGCAGCCTCCCGCCGCCGTAGCTCGGCATCGAGGCTCACCAGTGCCCGACGGGTGAGATGGGCGTCCAGGTCGGTGACCACCCCGAGCGTGTGCGGTAAAAGCGCGCAGTCGGAGAATGCTGCGCCACCCTTGTAGTCGATGAGTACGAAGTTGAGTTCGGAGGGCGGGCTGCCAATGGCCAGCGCCACGACGAGGCTGCGCAGCAGCTCCGACTTGCCTGAGCCGGTTGTACCGGCGATCAGCAGGTGCGGCCCATCGCGCACCAGATCCAGTTCAAAGTTGCCCTTCGCGCCGACTCCGATGGTTGCCAGCGCTCCTTGCGATTGATGGGCCCACCGTTGACTAACCGAGCGAGCATCTACGGTCTCGAGACCGGAAAGCCCAACCAGCCGCTGCTGGGTCGGCAACCGGCTCAATGGGTCGGCGTCGGCGTCGGCCAGCGGAGCGAGCATCCTGGCGAAGTTATTTGCCCAGTCAGCTGAAACGCGATCGGCGACCGCCCGCAGCGATCGTTGGCCGGTGGCCTGGACATCCAGCTCGGTGCCGGTGTCAGACACCGCGATTACGCTTGCCCGGCAGTTCGGCGGCAGCGATCGAGGGTCGGCGGCAACGCTCACGGCGCTTACCCCAACAGCGGGCCCGCGTTCGAGCACCCTACGCAAGCCGGCCAAGCCCGCGACTGCTTGGGCCGGGTCGATCAGGACGACGACCCATGGACCGGGCCACCGGTCGACTTGCTGACCGCCGCCCGCTAGCCGAGTGGTCACCAACTGGTGCAGATCCTCAACCAATTGCTGGCGTTGCTCCGGTGTCGATGCGATCCGTTGTGCGGACCCGCTGATCCAGCGAAGCCATCGCCATTCGGCGCTGTCATCGAGCAACGCGAAGACACCTACTTCCTCAGGGGAATGCAAGGCGAGTACCTGCGCGATCGACCAGCGTGCGGTCGCCCGCGCCAGCGACTGTGGGCCTGCGATACCGAGCGGCCCGTCGGTCAGCGCGACCGTCACCGGCGCTGCCGCCACCTGCGCCTCGGGCCCACGACCACTGCCTCGGCAGGTGCGCACACGAGCTGGCTGGTCGGCTGTTCCGAGCCTTATCGCAAGGAAATCTGGGTCGTTGAGGCGCCTTTCCCACAGGCGACAGTCCGGCACGCTCACAGCATGGAACACGGTGGCCGCGTCCGGATACTGCCGCTGTCGATAGCTGGCTTCATCGGCGAGCAGGCAGGTAAGTCTGGTGCGTGCGGCCTGCTCGGCCGCTGCCGATGTGGAGCGCGCAACACCGGTGCTCTTTCGCCAATCGCGCCGGTCTGTGATGGCACTGGCGCCTAGCGTCAGCGGACCGAGCAGCGCGAAGGCCAAGAGCTGCGGGGTGCGCATCAGCACGGCCAGGCCCACGGCCAGCAGCGCAGGTAGCAGCGTGACCAGCCAGCGTGCCCTGGGCCGAGCATTCGATTCGGCCAGCATCGGGAACTCGACTACCGTGTCGAGATTCGCTTGGCCGATGCGGGGTGGGCGGTGCACGAGTAGCTGTCCGTTGCCATCAGGGCTGGTGGCTGCTGGCGGCTCAGGGATAGCGATCACTGAGAGCACGGAATTGCCAATACCGATCAGGCATCCCGGCTCGATCGGTTCTGGTTGGCCGGCATTCGGCCTGCCATTGATCATGGTTCCGTTGGTCGAACCCAGATCGCGGACGGACAAGCCATGCACCTCGACCTGCAACTCGACGTGCCGACGGGACACGTCTGGATCGTCGATGCGCACATCAGCTGACCGGTCACGACCGATCACCTGCCGCCCACGGCGCAGCGCGACGATTCCACCACAATCCGGGCCGGCCAGCACGCGTAGCTGAAGTACCGATGACAAATCTGGCGGCCGGTCACCGGCGGTTCCCAGGGTGATCGTGCAGCCTGACCTCAGGCTGGGCTCGCCGAGCGCTGCATGATCAGGTATCGGCCTACCGTTGCTGGCGATCGGCTGATCAGGCCGGCCTCCGAAGGTGTCGGCCAGCAACGGTCGAAGGTCGGCGATGGTGGTGCCTTCGACTCGACTGGCTACTGACACATCGCGGCCTCGGCCCGTCCGGTCGACGACACTCAGGTGTACCTGCATGTCACCAGTTCTAGTTGTCTACACCGACGATTCGGTGGCCGATCGCGGATCTGTGGATAAGTCAGGTGGGCCTGCGCGGTTATCCACAGATCTTGATCAGCGGCGCGGCGGAACTGTCCTGCTGGCTAACGTCGATGCGTGTCGAAGCATCCTGGCCAAGCCAGAAAGGTCAATGAAAATGGCAGGTTTCAAGGTTTCACCGCAACAGTTGAGCGGACTTGGCGGCAGTTGCGCGCGAACGGCCACCGACGTCGGTGGCCAGCACCGGGCGTTGAAGGCACAGTTGTCGCCGCTGTTTGGGGCCGACTGGTCAGGCGCCGCGGCCACTCAATTCGCCGAGCTGTACGAGCAGTTCGATCGCAATTCCCAGGGACTGGCCCAGGCATTGGAAGGAATCGGCAGGCTCCTCGGGCAGGCCGGGCAGAGCTACGCTTCTGTCGAGCAGCAGATCGCTTCGTCCTTCCGACAATGATCTCCTTGATTGGGGCGGTCACGATAGCGTGCTGGTGTGACCAGTCCCGCAGATCCGCTCGCGAGCGTCGAGGCCGCCTATCTCGACCATTTCCCAGTCATTCCTACCCGGGCCTCGGTAACGTTCGTCGGTGTCGAGCCGATCGAGGTGCTCAGGTTCGTGCTGCCGGCCGGTTCGGTCAGCGACGTGGGAATTCACTATGTGAGCTTGGGCATGTCCCGTTATCCGATGGTCGAGGCGTCCGCATCGACCATCGACGAGCACCACGCTCCTCGGGCGGAATTGGTGATTTCGTTGCACGACGGTTCGGACAGTATCTGGCGCACGCTAGCGGTGTTGGCGGCCGCGCCCGCGGTCGAAAGCGCCGTCTACGCGCCGGGCGGCCGGCTGCACCTGCCGGACGGGTGGGCTCCAGGCTCCCGCTGTGCCGGAGCGGTGCTCACCACTGGACCGCTGGCACCGATCAGCCTCAGCAGTGGTTCGGACGTTCAGTTGCTCAGGCTGCTGCCGGCGACCGCGACGGAGTTGGCCTGGGCCAAGGTTCATGGCAGCGACGCGCTCATCGAGCGATGGACCATGGCTGGTGTCGACCTGGCCGACCTCTGGCGCGATCCGGTGGACCTGGTCAACCGGTAACCGTAGCTCGCGGCCGAATCGGCCATCCACCCGATCGAGGCCGCGAATGGGGCTTAGAGCCACCCGTTGCGCTTGAACGTCCGGTGCAGGGTCAGACACACCCCAAGCGTGCAACCGACCACCAGCGGGTAGCCGAAGGTCCAGTGCAGTTCAGGCATATGGTCGAAGTTCATCCCGTACACGCCGGCCACCAGCGTGGGCACCGAAACGATGCCCACCCAGGCCGAGATCTTGCGCATGTCTTCGTTCTGGACCACGCTCACCTGAGCCAGGTTCGCCTGCACGAGTGTGGTCAGCAGGTCGTCAAATCCCGCCACCAGATCGACCACCTGGGTCAAGTGATCATCGACGTCTCGGAAGTACTCCCGCACGTCGTCGTGCACCAACCTCATCGGACGTTCAGCCAGCATGGTCAGCGGTGCCGACAACGGAGCTGTCGCGCGTTTGAGGGCCAGTACCTCACGCTTGAGAAGGTAGAGCCGATTCGCATCGGCATACCTGCTGGCTCCAGCGAAGACCGAGGTCTCGGCTTCGTCGATGTCGGTTTGGAGCTCCGCTGCCACCGCAAGGTAGCCGTCCACCGCCTGGTCGAGGATGGCGTGCAGGACAGCGGACGGACCGAGGCAAAGCTGGCCGGAATCGGCTTCCAACCGCATTCGCATGCCGCGCAGGCCGCCGTGTTCCCCATGCCGGACGGTGATCACGAAGTCCTTGCCGATGAAGATCATCAACTCGCCGGTCTCGACGACCTCCGTTGCCGCCGAATGTCCCGCGCTGTCATAGTGGACGGTCTTGACAACCGCGAACATGGATTCGTCGTAGCGATCCAGCTTCGGCCGCTGGTGGGCATGGACCGCATCCTCGACGGCCAGCGGGTGCAACTCGAAGGCATCCGCGATCGGTGCGAGCTGACGTTCGGTCGGCTCATGCAGGCCGATCCAGACGAAACCCGACCCACGTTCTCGCACGGCCGACAGTGCCTGCGACCAGGTCGGGCTGCCGGCCAGCCGTCGACCGTCGCGATAAACGGCGCAATCGACAACGGCGGCCTCAGCCGCGCGCGGATCCGCCGGCCTTTCGCCGACAGCAGGGCCGCGCCGGAGGTTCCGGCGCGGGACTCGGATCGGCAGCGTGGGCATCGATACCGATTGTGCTCTACCGACAGCCCCCGGTCGCCTCGGGCTGGACCTGCGGTTCCAGCGAACAACCAGCAAGGACGTGCCTGCCGTGCACGAACGGCCATCGGCCAGCCAGGTGGTCGAGGGTGAGCAAGGGCACCGTGTTCGGCGCTGCTCGCGGTGGTCGGGTCGGGCACCATAGGTGACCAGCACCAGGATGCTCAGCCGAGCCAGGCCGTGAGGAGATCGCCGTGCAGTTCGGTCGTAGTTACGAGGAGTTCGAGGTCGGCGCAACCTACAAGCACTGGCCGGGCAAGACCATCACCGAGTCTGATGACCACCTGTTCTGCCTGATCACGATGAACCATCATCCGCTGCACCTGGATGCTCACTACGCCGAAACCAGCACCCAGTTCGGCAAGAACGTCGTCGTGGGCAACCTGATCTATTCGGTGCTGCTCGGGCAGTCCGTCGCCGATATCTCGGGCAAGGCCATTGCGAACCTGGAGGTCGAATCGCTGCGCCACATCGCTCCGACCTTCCACGGCGACACGATCTATGGCGAGACGGTGGTGCTGGACAAGTGGGAATCGAAGTCCAAGGACGATCGCGGCGTGGTCTATGTAGAGACGAAGGGCTATAAGCAGGACGGCACGGTGGTCTGCACCTTTCGGCGCAAGGTCATGGTGCCCAAGCGCAGCTACCTCGACGCGCGCGGTGGCGAGCAGCCCGGCCGGCCAACGCCGACGAGCTGAGTTCCGGCAACCCACAGCACCGGCAACCCACAGCACCGGCCGATCGAGCTGAGGTTAGTCGGGAAGCAAGTCCCAGTCGGCCAAGGCTGCGGCCAACCCGTCGATCAGGTCCAGCCGATCGAACTCTGCCCGGCTCACCCAGCGCGCAAGGTCGGCATCGTCGCCGGCTTGCAGCCGTCCGCCAACCAGCCGACAGAGATAATCGTCGATCACGAACTGATCGTGATCACCGGCCGCAACCCAAACCCGGCCAGCCAGCCGCTCGACCTTGATGGTCAGGCCGGTTTCTTCCGCACATTCACGAACGCAGGCAGCCTCGGTGGTCTCCTCGTCCTGGCACTTTCCGCCGGGAATTGACCAGCTGCCAGCTGCTGGCCGCCGACCCCGCCGGACCATCAGTAGCCGGCCACGATCGTCGAAAACAATCGCCGCGGCAGCCCTGATGTCCACGTCGACAAGCCTGCCAGCGCGCCCGGCAGGCCTGAAGCGGGGGCCCGGTCGATTGACTTCGACCATTGACGTTAAGTGGAGATGAGTCATGAATTGACGCCGGTAGGTAATCAGGGCACGGTGATCCCGTGGGATCGTCCTGGTGCCCCAGATGTGGCACAGAACTAATCGCGCCGGGCGCGTATGACAGCTCGTGGCGCTGTGGCAGGCATGGTCAGGTGCTGCCGCTCGCGGTGTTCGAACGACTCGATGAAGCCGCCCAGAATCACATCCGAGATCGTGCCGAGGTCCCGCTGTGGTTGCCCGATCCGATGCCGGCCGGCTGGGTGCTCAGCGGGCTGGCCGCGGTCGGCGACTCGCGAAGCAAGCTGCGGGCAACCGTCGCCGCCTGCACCGGGCCGGCGCCGCTCGGGGGCATTGGCGAGTGGCTGATCGTCGCTGAGGAACCGGGCATCGGCCTCGGCGCCGCCTATGCAAGCAGCGTGCTCAGCTCGCCGCCGACCCAAGCGATCGAAGCCCCGCCGGCCAAGGTCGGCATCCGCGGCCATCCGATGCCGTTGTGGCCGGTACCCGACACCAGCCCTGACCGCAGCGCCTACGTCGGTGAGGCCGATGGTGTGTGGTTCTGGTTGGTCTGCCACCCGGCCGATGCAGGCTATGCGGTCCTTGAGGACCTGGCGGTCACCGACGTCCGGCATCGCTTTGTTCCGACTGCCGATTCGGCGTCACTGTCGAGGCGACTGAGACCGGGCCTGCACTGATCGCGCTCGGCATCCGCCGCGCCTCCCACGGTTGGCGGAGCGGCTCGGGTAGACATATGTCGACCTGTAGGCAGGGTGAGCCGTGAACGAGGCGATCGAGCCCCGCAATGACGAGGAGACCGCGTGAACGGCAAGAAGATCGTGCTCTGGCTCGTGATTGCGTTCATCATCTTCTACATCATGAACTCACCGAGCGACGCGGCGGCGATCGTGAAGAACACCCAGCACCTGCTAGGGCATATCTTCAATGGACTGACGAGATTCCTCGACAGCTTCCGCAACTAGCGGAGGCTCACCTCACCCGATCCGAGCGGTCATGACCGATTTCGATAAGTACCTCATCGCCGCCGAGACTCCGGTGGTCCTTACCCGGCGGCACTGGGCCTACCTGCTCAAGGCCGGCTCGGCCAGCGCGGTCGGCTTCCTGTTCGGGCTCGGGCTGCTGTTCGACGCCAGCGACTCGCAGGTCGTGGCCGAGATCGCGGTGGTTTTCATGCTCGCAGCGCTGATCTGGTTCGGCTGGTCCTGGGCGCACTGGTACACCGAGGAGTTCGTGATCACCGACCGCCGGGTACTGCTGGTCAGCGGCATTATCAGTCGCAAGGTCGCGATCATGCCGCTGTCCAAGGTCACCGATCTGACCTACGAGCGTTCGATAGCCGGCCGGCTGCTTGGTTACGGCGTGTTCGTCGTCGAGTCGGCCGGCCAGAACCAGGCATTGAGCCGGATCGACTACCTGCCCACGCCGGACAAGCTGTACCAGGACGTCTCCACCTTGCTGTTCAGCCGCGCGCTGGTGCCACCGGAACGCCGGCAGCGGCGCGACAGCGAACACCCCACCGCCCCGCTGCCACGAGACTGATCCGATGCGGCCAGTGGCCCTAGGGTTGATCCGATGATCGACCTGCATTGCCACAGCACCGCCAGCGACGGCACCGACACCCCGACCGAACTGGTGGCGAATGCGGTCGCTGCCGGGCTGCGGGTCATGGCCATCACCGATCACGACACGACCGGCGGCTGGACCGAGGCGACCGAGGCGGTTCATGCCTTGCCGACCGCGTTCACGCTGGTGCCAGGTGCCGAATTCTCGTGTACGCACACCGGCCCGGACCGACGCCCGATCACCTTGCATATCCTGGGTTATCTGTTCGATCCGGACGCGCCGGGACTGCGCGCTGAGCGGGCTCGACTGCGCCGCAGCAGGCTGGATCGGGCAGCCGAGATCGTCGAGGCACTGGCCGCCGACGGCTACCCGATCAGCTGGTCGCAGGTTGCCGATCTGGCTGGCGATGGTGTGGTCGGACGTCCGCATCTCGGACAGGCGCTGCAGCAGTCCGGCGTGGTGGCCAGCGTTGACGAGGCATTCGCCGACCTGCTGTCTGACACCTCTCGCTACTACCGGCCGAAGGCCGACTCGCCGGCCGTCGACCTGATCGGACTGGTTGGCCAGGCCGGTGGCGCGACAGTCATCGCGCACCCGTGGGCGCGCCGCCGGGGATCAGTGCTGGCCGAGCCAGCACTGGCCGAACTGGTCGCGGCCGGACTGGCCGGTATCGAGGTCGACCATGTCGATCACACGCTCGCCGATCGGGCGCGGCTGCGGGAACTGGTCGCCGAATGGCAGCTGCTGGGCACCGGGTCCTCGGACTACCACGGCACCCACAAGGCCGTCCGGTTGGGCGCGGAGACCACATCGGCGGACACTCTCGACCGCTTGCTAACACTCACTTCAGGTGTAGTACCGGTACATTCACCCGGCGGGCAGTGACAGATTTCGATCGTTGGTCGCTGTCAGCATGAGGTGAACAGCCACCTAGACCCCACGGGTCGACCGTTCGTGCCGGCCTAGTTCGGCAGACAGCACCGAATCGCGCCAGGCGGCCATTCCAGCCAGCAAGCGATCGGCGCCCATTCGCGGGTGACTGATCGGCGTCCGCCAGGCACGTAACGGTGGAGGAGACGTCATGAGGATCGGAGCGAGCCTCTTCTTGATCGCGATTGGTGCGATCTTGAAATTCGCTGTTACCAAGCAGGTGAACGGGGTGGACGTAGGCACGGTCGGCGTCATTCTGATGATCATCGGAGTGGTCGGGCTGCTCATCACGGTGGCCCTCATGTCGACCCGACGACGCACCGACGTCATCCACCGGCACAACGGCACCACCGTGATCAGTCCTGCCGATCCGATCGACCCGGTCGACCCTCGCTACTGAGCCGGTCCGGCTCACCGGTTCAGCAGGAACCGTCCGCACACGCCTTAGGAGGCACTGTGATCATTCTCGGAATCATCCTTATCGTTGTTGGGCTGCTAGCCAATATCGGCATCATCGAGTGGCTGGGCATCCTGCTACTCGTGATCGGTGCGGTGCTCGCCATCGCCGGCGGCGTCGGCCGCGGTATCGGTGGGCGTAAGCACTACTACTGATCCGACCTGGTCGCGCGGCCATGAGCCGCGCATCCAGCTAGGCAGCTAGCCAACTGGGGCTGGCGCGGTTTCGCGCCAGCCCCAGTTGCTTGCCTGGTCAATGCTGCTTGCCTGGTCAATGCTGCTTGCCGGTCAGTGGTGCTTGCCGGTCAGTGGTGCTTGCCGGGATGGCTCTTCTTCGGTTTCGGACCCGGCGCGGCTGGCCGTGTCGACGTGGCGGGGCTCGCGCTCGTCGGATGACTGATAACCCGAACCGGACTCTGCGCGCCCGAGCGCGTGGCGGTACTCAGCGTCGCCGGCGCGGTGGGCTTGCTGACCTGCGGATCAGTGCTTGGCCCGGAGCGGTGCAGCAGCTGGCCGGCGAGCAGCGCGAGCACGATGACGGTCGCAGCCGCCGAGGCGAGGACCGGCCATGACCGTAACCTTGCGGCCAGCCCGCCGGACGGCGCCGGAGCCGCCGGTGGCAGCAGCGCCGTAGGCCGATCCAGCACCGGACCCATCGTGCCGGTGGGCCGCAACTGGCCGCTCACCTCGGCCGCGCTCGGTCGGGCGTCAGGTTCGCGAGCGGTCATCTGCCTGAGCAGCTCGGCAATCGCCGGGTCCAGGTTGGTCGGCACCAGCGGATCGCGGTGCAGCCGCGCCACCGCCACCTCGATGGCGGGTCCCGTGAAAGCCGGCTCGCCGGTCAAGCACTCCAGCAGGACCAAGCCTAGGGAGTAGATGTCGCTGGCCGGTCCGACCGGCCCACCCATGGCCTGCTCCGGGCTGAGGTACTGCGCGGTGCCCAAGGTCAAGCCGTCGCCGGTCAGCCGTGGATCGGCGCTGGCCCTGGCGATGCCGAAATCAGCGAGCTTGGTCGAGCCAGGCTCGGACTGGCCCAGCAGGATATTGGCCGGCTTCACGTCCCGGTGCACCACCTCGCGCCGGTGGATATAGGCCAGCGCGTCGGCCAGTTCGCCGCCGAGCGCGACCGCGTGCTGCTCGCTGAGCGGGCCCCGCCGCAGCCGCTCGGCCAGCGACGGCCCGATCACCAGCTCCATGACCAGGTAGGGACGTGCCAGTTGCCCGTCCGCTGCCAGCACCCCGGCGTCATAGATGGCCACCAGACCGGGATGGTTCAGCCGGGCCAGCAACCGAATCTCGGCCTGATGCCGCTCGGCACCGTCCAGGCCGGCACCGTCCAGGCCAGCACCGTCCAGCCCGGCACCGTCCATGCTGGCACCGTCCGGACGGAACAGCTTGATCGCCACCGACCGCGCCAGCAGCTGATCCTCGGCCTGGTAAACGTCGGCGACACCGCCCCGGCCTACCAGCTGGCCGAGCAGGTAACGCCCGCCGATCAAGGTGCCTGCACCCGCTGACGCCGGTAGCTGATGCGGCTTGGTCTCATCCATCCTGTCCAGTCTGCGCCATGTTGCTGCCTTAGGGCGGCGAGAGGTCGAGATGCGGTACCGGATCGGATAGCGTCGCCTCGAGATCGGCGCGACAGTCGTCGGGGGATCGGGGCAAGGTGACGGTGTCGCAGAGGTTGAACCGGCGAGCACGTCCGCCTGCAGCCGCCCAACCAGCCGTCCAGCCAGCCCTCAGCGCGACTCCCGCGCCGCCGGACTTGCTAGGCGCCGCGGTACTGGCTGCCCAGCTCGGCGATGAGCTGGCCTTCAGCACCCTGTATCGCGCGATCCAGCCCGGCCTGCTGCGCTACCTCACCGTGCTGGTTGCGGCTGAGGCCGAGGACGTCGCGGCCGAGACCTGGCTGCAGGTCAGCCGGGACCTGCACACCTTCAGCGGGGACGGCGACGGCTTTCGAGGCTGGGTTATCACCATCGGCAGGCACCGGGCGCTGGACCTGGTTCGGGCCCGGTCCCGGCGGCCAGCCACCCCGTATCCGCTGGACTACCTCAGCGCCACCGCCGGTCCGGACGACACGGCCGCGGCCGCTGCTGAAACCATCTCGACTGCGGCGGCGCTGGACCTGATCCGCAGCCTGCCGCGCGATCAGGCCGAAGCGGTGCTGCTGCGCGCGGTGATCGGCCTGGACGCGGTAGCCGCCGGCCGGGTACTCGGCAAGCGGCCTGGCGCGGTACGGATGTCGGCCCACCGTGGCTTGCGCAAGCTCGCGCAGCGACTGGACGGCGCCCCGGAAACGGCCGACGGTGTGACGGCCGGGCCGCCGGATGCGCTGACCGAGTTGAGCTGACATGCAGATTCCAGGTCGCGGACGATCCGCGAACGATCCGGACGATGAACTCGCCCGCCAGTTCGCCGCGTCCGATCAGCTCACCGGCCTGATCGAGGCAGCCGCCGCGCCGGGCAGCCCGGCCGAGCTTGCCGGCGAGTCCGCCGCGCTGGCGAGCTTCCGCGACGTGACCGCCAGCCATCAGCAGCAGCCGGCCAGCCGCAGCGCCCGGCGCCGTCCGGTCCGGCTGGCGCTGGCCGGTGGTGCGGCCGCCGCCGTGCTGACCGGTACCGGGGTGGCCGCG
>JBDSAN010000175.1:0-5059 GCA_039922115.1 Jatrophihabitantaceae bacterium | reverse complement strand
AACCAGGTTCGCCGGGTCGCGCTGCCCAAGTACGCCGACGACGGCGAGTTGCTGCGGTTCCTGCGCAAAGAGAACCTGCCCGGCTACTTCCCTTACACCGCAGGGGTTTTCCCGTTCAAGCGAGAGGGCGAGGACCCGGCACGGATGTTCGCCGGCGAGGGCGATGCGTTTCGCACCAACCGGCGCTTTCACCTGCTGTCCGAAGGCCAGCCGGCCACCCGGCTGTCCACCGCCTTCGACTCGGTGACGCTGTACGGCCGCGATCCGGGCGAACGTCCCGATATCTACGGCAAGGTAGGCACCTCCGGCGTCTCGATCGCCACCATCGATGACATGCAGGTGCTGTACTCCGGCTTCGACCTGTGCTCGCCCACCACCTCGGTGTCGATGACCATTAACGGCCCGGCACCAACCATCCTGGCGTTCTTCCTCAACACCGCCATCGATCAACAAGTGGCAATGTTCGCCGAGGCAAACGGCCGCGAGCCGAGCGAGGCTGAGCACGCCGAGCTGCGCGCCAAGGCACTGAGCAATGTCCGGGGCACGGTGCAGGCCGACATCCTCAAGGAGGATCAGGGCCAGAACACCTGCATCTTCTCCACCGAGTTCTCGCTGCGAATGATGGCCGATATCGCCGAGTGGTTCGTCCAGAACGAGGTGCGCAACTTCTACTCGGTGTCGATCTCGGGCTATCACATCGCCGAAGCGGGCGCGAACCCGATCAGCCAGCTTGCCTTCACGCTGGCCAACGGGTTCACCTACGTCGAGTCCTACCTGGCCCGGGGCATGTCGATCGACGACTTCGCACCCAACCTGTCGTTCTTCTTCTCCAACGGGATGGACGCCGAGTACACCGTGCTGGGACGGGTGGCCCGGCGAATCTGGGCGGTCGCGATGCGCGACAAGTACGGCGCCAACGATCGCTCGCAGAAGCTGAAGTATCACGTGCAGACCTCGGGACGTTCGCTGCACGCGCAGGAGATGGCCTTCAATGACATCCGCACGACCTTGCAGGCGCTCAATGCCATGTACGACAACGCCAACAGCCTGCACACCAACGCCTACGACGAGGCCGTCACCACGCCGTCTGCCGAGTCGGTCCGGCGGGCCCTGGCGATCCAGCTGATCATCAGCAAGGAGTGGGGATTGTCGGCTAACGAGAACCCGCTGCAGGGCTCGTTCGTGGTCGATGAGCTGACCGACCTGGTCGAGCAGGCAGTGCTCACCGAGTTCGACCGGATCACCGAGCGCGGTGGCGTGCTGGGCGCGATGGAGACCGGCTACCAGCGTGGCCGGATCCAGGACGAGTCGATGCTGTACGAGCACCGCAAGCACGACGGCAGCCTGCCGATCATCGGCGTGAACACCTTCCGCGCACCGGATTCGGCAGCCGCGCCCGCCGAGCTGGAGCTGGCCCGTGGCACTGACAAGGAGAAGCGCTCGCAGCTGGACCGGCTGGCCAGCTTCCAGGCCAACCACCGGTCAACGGCCGGCGCGGCGCTGGACCGGCTGCGGGCAGCCGCCCACACCGGTGAGAACCTGTTCGCGGTGCTGATGGACGCAGCCCGGGTCTGCTCGCTGGAGCAGATCACCGACACCTTCTTCGAAGTGGGTGGCCAGTACCGCCGCAACGTCTGAGCGCCTTTCGTTGGATGGTCAATGCTGGCCGCGGTTGGTCGCGGGCGCTAAGCATTGGCCATCGGTTCGGGCAGCGCCGCCGCGACCGGTAACGGCCACCAGCGCGGCCGTCGCCAGCATGATGACCGCTCCCAACCAGGCCGCCACCACGTACCCGTGCTCGGCCGGAAAACGCCGGCCGGCACCGGTGTTCGCAGCCAGGATCAACCCGCCGACCGCGCTGCCGATCGAGAATCCGACGCTGCGCACGACCTGATTGGCCGCCATCGCAGCCGAGGTTTCAGCGGCCGCGGTCACCGGCAGGATCACCGCCGGCATCGCGGCGGAGAAGCTGCCCACCCCGTAGCCGAGGACTGCCATCGCCAGCACCGGCAGGTACCAGCTGCTCCGGGCCGTCGCGAACAGCACGAATGCCAACAGCACCACGATCGAACTGACCGCCAGGCTCGCGATCGGGTTGACCCGCTGGTTCAGCCGGGGAGTCAGCCGGCCGGCCAGAAAGCCCAGCGCTGAGAACGGCACCAGCACCAGCCCGGCCTGAAAGGTGGAGAACCCGAAGCCGTAGCCGGCCTGATCCGGCGACTGGACGAAGCGCGTTATCAGGGTGACCAGCAGGTACATGCCGACGCCGCCGAGCAGCATCGAGGCGTTGGCGCCGAGCATTGTCGGCTGGCGCAGCAGTCGAAGGTCGAGCAGCGGCTCGGGCTGCCGCCACTGCCGCGCAGCCCAGCCGGCCAGCAGCAGGAGCGCCACGATCAGGCCACCAGTCGCGACCACCGGCCGGTCGCGCCACCACTGGTTCTGGCTGATCATCAGTAACAGCAAGAGCAAACCGGCAGCCAGCCAGCTGGCGCCGGTCAGATCCAGCCGGGCAGCCCGGCCGCTCGGCGAGGCCGGCACCAGCAGCCAGCCCACCAGTAGCGCGGCAACCGTCAAGGCCAGGCCGAGCAGGTAGGCCGCCCGCACGCCGGCCAGGTCGGTCAGCCAGCCGGCCACCGGATAGCCGACCCCGATGCCGACGGTGGAAGCGACCGAGATCTGCGCGATCGCACTGGTGGCGCTGCCAAGTCCCGGTCGATCGTGGGCGATTCGATCGTTCGTCAGGTGATCGCGGGCTATACCGATCACCAGCGGGGTCAACCCCAGCCCGATCCCCTGCCCGCCCCGGCCGAGCAGCAGCAGTCCGAACCCGGCCGGACCGGCCGGCCCTGCTGTCGACGCCAGCACGGTGAGCAGGCTGCCGGCCACCACCACGATCAGCGTCGCGAGCACGGCGGCCCGCCGATGCGCGCCGGCCCCGAGCCGGCCGAGCACCGGCGCCGCGATCGCCCCGGTGAGCAACGGCAGGGTGAGCGTCCACTGGGCACTGGCCAGCGAGACCCGGTAACCGGTAGCGACGCTGGTGATCAGCGGCGCGCCGAGGCTACCGATCACTGCCACCACCAGGGCGATGAAGATCAGGCCCGGCGCCAGCCAGCGCGCTGGCCTGGCGAGGGCGATAGCAGGCATGCCCGTCAAGCTACCCACCCCGGGCGGCGGCCGTCCGTGTGTCTGACGCAGGTCACAAGGGACGAGTTGGCCCCTGACGGCCTGTGAACCGCGCCACCGTCGGCGACCCGGTGGGAACCGGTGATACTTGCAGGCGGACTGTTAACAGGTGACCGGAAGCAGCAGGCAGCCAGCGCGCGGAGGGCAGATGGACGGGCAGGGCGGCGGTAACCCGATCAGGCCGGCGCGCGTGGTTGGCCTGGTCTGGGCCGCCTGGGCGCTCGCAACGATCCTGATCGCCGGCCTCGCGGTCGCCGTGCTGGCACACCTGCGCGCCGGTCCATCCGGCTCGGGCATGGCCGGCATGCACCACCCGGTCTCGGAATCGTTCTACCGGGCCGGTGGCGCGAACCCGCACGGGCCGCTGCTGTCGTCCAGGCTGTTCACCGCCTGGCAACTCGACTCGGTGGCGCTGGCCGTCCTGCTGATCCTGGCGGCCGGTTACCTGACCGGCGTGCTGCTGGTGCGCCGAGCCGGCGAGCGCTGGCCGGCGGCGTACTCAATCGCTTTCGGTGCTGGCCTGCTGGTCTGTGGCCTGGCCACCAACTCCAGCATCGCGGTCTATGACCAGAGCTTGTTTTCCGCGCACATGATCGGCCACCTGATGCTGGTCATGCTGGCGCCGGCGCTGCTGATCGCCGGCCGGCCGTTGAACCTGCTGGTGGCCGCGACCAGCGGCCGGCGACGCGATCGGATCAAGGACGTCCTGCACGGACGGACGGTGAGCCTGCTGACCGCGCCACCGGTCGCGCTGGCCAGCTACACCGTGGTGATCGTGGCCACTCACCTGACCGGGCTGATGGATCAGATCATGCGCACCACCTGGGCCGGCCAGGTTGAACACCTTGCCTACGTCCTGCTCGGTTGCCAGTTCTTCGTGGTGGTGATCGGGGACGCGCCGCTGCGCTGGCGGCTGTCGGTGCCGGCCCGGTTCTTCATGCTGGCGCTGTCGATGGCGGTGGACACGTTCACCGGCCTGGTGCTGCTGCAGAGCAGTACCGCGGTCACCATGTCGCCACCGCCCGGCGCGTCGATCAACCCGCTCACCGACACCCAAACCGGCGGCGCGATCATGTGGTTCGGCGGTGACGGGATCATGGCCGTCATCATGGTGATCATCGCGATCGGCTGGATCCACCGGCCGGCCGGCGCTCAGGTCGAGCCGGGTGGCTGGCTGGAGCAGGCCCGCCGGGCAAGCTTCGCCGTGAACACCGGCAACGCCGGCACCGAGGAGCAGGCCGCCGCACTCGACCAGGACACTGGCTTCGATGAGGACGACCTGCGCCTGCGGCAGTACAACGAATGGCTGCGCCGGCTGAACTCGCCGTCTAAGGGCTAGCTCAGTTCGCGGTGCACCGTGAACGGGATCCGGGCCGGGTGCGCGCGGGTGATCCCCAGGTATACCCGATCCGGGGTTAGCGCGGAACGTCCGACATTGAGGTGCGAGACGGTCAGGCTGAGCGCGCAGTCGGTGTGAAAGTTCACCCCGTCGATGTGCCCGTGGTTGGCGAAGGCGAAGATCAGGCTTCGGTGATCAGCCGAAAGTCGTGCCACGTCGCCTGCTTCGAGCCGGACCGGATCGATGCGCATCGGCGCCGAGGCGGTCAACACACCGGTGTAGACCTGCCGGTCGTCGGACTTGTGGGTGACCCGCAGGTGAAAGCCGGTGCTGTCATGCCAGAGGTAGTCACCGCCCCGGGAGCCACCGGTGAATCCGACCGGCGCACCTTGCACTCGATCAGCCCACGGTCCGCGATCGCAGGCCGCCGCGGCTGGGCTGGTGCTGGCTGGGCTGGTGCTCGCGCTGATCGTGCTGGGCTGGCTGGATTGGCCACTGGCGCCGGCTGATGTCGAGGCTCCGGCGGGTGCGGTC
>JBDSAN010000174.1:0-7736 GCA_039922115.1 Jatrophihabitantaceae bacterium | reverse complement strand
CGGACCTGGCGTGCGTGCCAGGTCAGCCAGTGGCACCGGCCGACGTCACCGGAGTGCCGACCTCGATTACCGGCCTAGCTGCGCCGCGGCCGATCTCGATCCGACGCGGCTTGGCCCGCTCGGCAATCGGGATGGTCAACGACAACACGCCGTTGTCGTAGGTCGCGGTGATCGCATCGAAATCGATGCCATCACCAAGGGTCGGTTGACGCTGGAAAGTACCGGTGAACCGCTCGCTGGTCAGCCACTGAACGCCTTCCTCAGTGCGTCCACTGCGCTCGGCGCGAATCGTCAACATCCCATTGTCGACACTGACGTCGACCGAGCCCGGGTCGATGCCTGGCAGGTCGGCGTGCAGAACATAGTGATCACCGGACCGGTAGAGATCCATCGGCATGAACCGGGGCGCCCGAGCGGAGCCTGCCGGAACACCGAGCAACTGGTCGGTCAGCCGGTCAAAATCACGAAACGGATCGAAGCGCAGCACGGTAGCTCACCTCCTGGTTGAACCACTCACTACCCGCGACCACCATGGTCGGCGGTGTCCGTGCGGTTTCCATTTTTAGCACTCTCCACCTGAGAGTGCCAACCCCTTCTTAGTGAATTCTGCTACTCGGCGACCAGCCAGTACAGCTGGCTTTCGGCTTTGCGAACAAGGTGAAGGCAACGACTAGGCAGAGATTGCCGAGAGGCCACCTGGACTACTTCAGGTGGCCTCTCGGCAATGGCGGTGGCGCAGGGATTCGAACCCTGGGAGGCTTTCACCTCACACGCTTTCGAGGCGTGCTCCTTCGGCCGCTCGGACACGCCACCGCAGGAGACAATACAGTCACCGCCGTGCGGCGAAGAAACCGGACAGCAACTGCGCGCTCTCGGCCTCGCGGACTCCCGCCACGACCTCGGGACGGTGGTTGAGCCGGCGGTCGCGGACCACGTCCCACAGCGAGCCGACCGCGCCGGCCTTGTCGTCCCAGGCGCCGAAAACCAGCCGGGCGATCCGGGCCTGTACCAGTGCGCCGGCGCACATCGTGCACGGTTCCAGGGTCACCACCAGGGTGCAGCCGGTGAGCTGCCAGTCGCCGAGCGCTACCCCGGCCGCCCGCAGCGCGATGATCTCGGCGTGTGCGGTCGGGTCGGTCCTCGCGACCCGCAGGTTGTGGCCGGTGCCGAGCACCGCACCGGCCGGCGACAGCACCAGCGCGCCGACCGGCACCTCGCTGCTGGCCTGGGCGGCCCGGGCCAGGTCGAGGGCGGCGTCCATCGCGTGCAGGTCGCTGGCCAGCGCCGGGACGCTCACCCGCGGACGGCCTCGACCTCGGCCAGGCAACCCAGCCGGTCACAGACCGCGTCGATCAGGTCGGCCGGCAGCGTCCCCTCGTGGACGGCCAGGTCGATCAGCTGGTTGGCCGGCACGCCCAGGTCAGACAGCAACCGGGCATCGCCGAACGGGGCCGCGTCGTGCGCGCCGGCCGGGGCGTCCTCGTCGCCGTCGAGCGGATCGCCACCGATCTCGTCCAGGCCGTCGGCGAACAGCTGCGCCAGCGGGAAGTCATCGGCGGCATGCCCGTTGGACAGGAAGACCCGCAGCGGTTCATCGGCATCGTCGGCTTCAACGTCCAACCGGGCCAGCACCGCGTACTCGTCGTCCTGTTCCAGAGCGAGCACCCGTACCGGCTGGTCGAAATCGCGCAGCACCTCGACCACGTCATCGATCGACTCGCAGTCGGCCAGGTCGAGTTCTTCGACCAGCCAGCCGTCCTGCCGGGGAGCCTTGCCGAGCAGCGCCACCGCGAACAGGCTCATGACAGCACCGAGCCGCCCGAGCGTGCCCTGCGGAATTCTGCCTCCAAACCGATACGGTCGATCACGGCGTCGAGCATCTCCTCGGGGTAGGCGTCCAGGTCATCGAGGATAGATTCCATCTCGTCCTCGCCGAGATCGAGATCGCTGAAGAGGTCCATCTCACCGATCGGCCAGACCTCGTCCAACTCGTCGTCCTCGGGCGGATCCTCGCCGAGTCGCTCCAGCACCTGCGCAGCCAGCGGGAACTCCACCGAGGCGGTCAGGTCCGACAGCAACAGGTCGATCCGGGGCCCGTGCGAGCGAGCGATCAGGAAGAACTCGTCCTCGACGAAGGCGATCACGAACGGGCCACCTTCCGGCGGCTGGGAGCGCAGCGCTGACAGCAGCACGCCCAGGTCCTGCAGGACCGCCGACGGCAGCGCGTCGCAGCGCCACACCCCGCTCTCGCGGAACGCCGCTATCGCAAATCCGGCTTGCACCATGACCCATTTCCTCCGCACGCACAGCCGACGGTGTCTCGAGTCGATGAACCGATCCGTGTGCCGTCGATCCTGGCACGGATCGGGTGAGCAACAAAGCCTGAAATCCTGCTGTGCCGATCATGGCCCACCTCACGCGGGCATCAGCCTTCGTTCCTATCGAGTGTCAGCCATGCATCGGAACGGTCACGCTCCGCGACCGACCTCGTGCCTGTCGGGTTCGACCTATACGTTCATTGGGTGTCCTCCCCGTTCGAACGAATCGCCGTATTGGGCCTCGGATTGATCGGCGGCTCGGTGCTGCAGGCGCTCGCTCGCGGCGGCTACCGGGTTGTCGGCTACGACCCGA
Organism: Jatrophihabitantaceae bacterium; assembly: GCA_039922115.1. Taxonomy (GTDB): domain Bacteria; phylum Actinomycetota; class Actinomycetes; order Mycobacteriales; family Jatrophihabitantaceae; genus Jatrophihabitans_A. The sequence goes on along the minus strand of JBDSAN010000174.1, from coordinate 5,105 downwards.
GCCCGGATGAGGCCGGCGCTGCCCGCGGCGCCGGTTATGACGTGGCCGCCACCGCCACCGAGGCGGTCGCCGGGGCCGACCTGGTGGTGCTGGCGATGCCGCTGCCCCAGCTGCCCGACGCGCTCAGCCAGATCCGGGACGCGATCCCGGGCGGGGCCGTGGTGACTGATGTCGGAACGCTGAAATCCCCAGTGTTTCCGCTGATCGCGCGCGAGTTGCCGCACGTCCGGTTCGTCGGTGGACACCCGCTGGCCGGTACCGAGCAGTCCGGCTTTCTGGCCTCGGACCCGCTGCTGTTCCGGGACGCGCCATGGTCGCTGATCCTGGAACCGGACACCGATCTGGCGGCCTGGCTGGCGCTGGCGGTGCTGCTGTGCGACCTGGGCGCCCGGCCGGTGCCGACCACCGCCGCCGAGCAGGACGCCGCGGTGGCCAGGGTGATCGGGCTGCCGCACATGCTCGCCGAGGCGCTGGCGCTGACCGGCCTGCACGGCGGCCAACTCGGCCTGTCGCTGGCGGCCGGCTCGTACCTGTCCGGCAGCCGGGTGGCCCGGACCCGTCCCGAGCTGGTGGTGACCTGGTGTGACGACAACCCCGCCCTGATCACCGCGCTCGACGATGCGATCGCCTGGTTGGCGAGCACCCGCGACGAGCTCGCGCACGGCCGGTCGGTGTTGCCGCTGGCCCAGGCCGGCCACCACGCTCGGATGAACTGGGAACAGCGCGACTTCGGCCCGGTGGACCTGCCGGCCAACCCGGACGTGCTGCGCCAGCACGGCCGCGAGGGCGGCTGGATCACCGCGGTGATCGAGAAGGACGGGCCTGAGATCGGCGAGCTGCGGCTGCTGGGCATGCGCCCGCTGAGCTGACCGGTCGCAGTGCGGCACGGTGCGAGCGTGAGTTCGATCCGGGCATCGGACACAATCGGTGCGTGATCAGTCTGTCCACCGGCGTACGGCTGGTCGAAATCGAGCGCAGCGGCGTGGTGGAGTCGGCACACACCGGCCACCTGGTCGTCCTCGATGCCGACGGCCAGATCAGGTTCCAACTGGGCGAGCCGGCCCAGCCGATGTTCACCAGGTCCTCGCTCAAGCCGGCCCAGGCGGTCGCCATGCTGCAGGCCGGGTTGCCGCTGACCGGCCCCGAACTGGCCTTGGCGGCGGCCTCGCATTCCGGTTCACCCCAACATCTGCAGCTGATCCAGGCCACCCTGACCGCGGCCGGGCTGACCGAGTCCGACCTGGAATGCCCGCCCGACCTGCCCGCTGGTGAGGCCGAGCGGCGGGCCTACCTGGCCGCCGGATCGAGTGAGTCCAGGCTGGCAATGAACTGCTCCGGCAAGCACACCGCGATGCTGCTGACCTGCCTGGCCAACGACTGGCCGCTGTCGGGTTATCTGGCCGTCACCCACCCGCTGCAGCAGCAGCTGGCTGGCGGGGTCACCGAGCTGACCGGCGAGCCGATCCGCGCGACCGGCGTGGACGGCTGCGGCGCGCCGCTGTTCGCGGTCAGCCTGCTCGGGCTGGCCCGCGCCTTCCACCGGATCGCGACCGGCGCCGGAGCGCAGCGGCAGGTCGCCGAGGCGATGCGCAGCTACCCGGAACTGATCGGTGGCCAGGGCCGGCAGGTGACCGCGCTGATGAACACGGTGGCCGGCCTGATCGCCAAGGACGGGGCCGAAGGCGTGTTCGCGGCGGCGCTGCCCGACGGTGGCACGGTGGCGGTCAAGATCGATGACGGGACGATGCGGGCTGCCGACTGCGCGATCGTCTGGGCGCTGCGCTACCTCGGCATCACCGACCGAGTCCTGACCGAGCTGGCCTACCGGCCGGTGCTGGGCGGCGGCCAGCCGGTCGGGCAGGTGCGGCCGGCCGACGGCTGGTAGGTCTGGCCGTGCCGGCATTCAAGGCACCTATCCGGGCTCAGCCGTCCTGGACGTCGTAGCCTCATCGCCATGACCCACGTGCAGCCGACGCGATCGGAGCAGGCGGCCGCGCCGGCGCTCGTGTCCACCGTGTCCCTGCCCGAGCGGCTCGGCTACCGGGTCAAGCGGGTGCTGCTCGGCCCGCCGCTGGTGAGCTCGCAACTGCACGAGGAGAAGCTGTCCAAGCGGCTGGCGCTCGGTGTGCTGTCCAGCGACTGCATCTCGTCCTCGGCCTACGGCACCGAAGAGATGCTGATCATCCTGCTTGGCGTGTTCGGCCTGGCCGGCTTCCACATCCTGGCCCCGATGACCGCGGTGATCCTGATCATCCTGGTGCTGATGACGCTGTCCTACCGAGAGGTGGTGATGGTCTACACCCGGGCCGGCGGTTCGTATGTGGTCTGCCGGGAGAACTTCGGCTACAAGATGGCCCAGGTCGCGGCGGTCGCGCTGCTGATCGACTACATCGTTACCGTGGCGGTGCAAACGGCGGCGGCGGTGGCCGCGATCACGTCCACCGTGCACGGGCTGAGTTCCTACCGCGTTGAACTGTGCATTCTGGTGGTCGCGCTGCTGGCGTTCGGCAACCTGCGTGGCATCCGCGAGGCCGGCAAGGCCTTTGCCTTCCCGACCTATTTCTTCTTCATCTCGGCCACCCTGGTTATCGTGATCGGCGCCGTCCGCGAGATCTTCGGCGACCTGCCCAAGTACGCGATGGGCCGGGTGGTCGGCGGCGAGCACCAGCTGCCGATCCACGACGCCGGCCATCCGATCTTCTCCAGCCTGGCGATCTTCTACCTGCTCAAGGCCTTCGCCAACGGTGGCGCGTCGCTGACCGGGCTGGAGGCGATCTCGGACGGGGTGAGCGCCTTCAAGGCCCCGCCCGGGCCGAACGCCCGGCGCACCCTCGGGATCATGTCCACCATGCTGGCCTTCCTGGTCTGCGGGGTAGGCTGGCTGTCGATGCAGACCCATTCCGCACCGTTCGAGGGCGGTACCCCGACGGTGATTTCGCAGGTGGCCAGGGCGTCGTTCGGCAACGGGACGATCGGCAGCATCGGCTTCGTCATCGTCCAGATCGCCACCGCGCTGATCCTGATCACCGGCGCGAATACCCCGTTCACCGGCTTCCCGTTCCTGGCCAACTTCGTCGCTGAGGATTCCTTCCTGCCCCGCCAGCTGACCCGGCGCGGGCACCGGCTGGCCTTCAGCAACGGCATCTTCATCCTGACCTTGCTGTCGGTGGTGCTGCTGATCATCGGCAAGGCGAACGTTGACAAGCTGGTGCCGTTCTACTCCCTCGGCGTGTTCACCGGCTTCACGCTGGCTGGCTTCGGGATGGCGAAATACCACACCATCCATCAGGAGGAGGGCTGGAAGAAGAAGTGGTGGATCAACGCCTCCGGCGGGGCGATGTCGCTGGCGATCGTGCTGATCACCGCGGTGGTGAAGTTCACCGAGGGCGCCTGGCTGGTGCTGGTGCTGGCGCCGCTGCTGTGGATCCTGCTGATGCGGCTGAACAACCAGTACCGGGCCGAGGCTCGCTCGCTGGACCTGGTGACCAACGCGCTGGGCACCCGGGGCGCCGGGGTACCCAACTATGCCCGGCACGTGGTGCTGGTGCTGGTCGATCGGCTGGACCTGGCCGTGGTGCGCGGCTTGCGCTACGCCGGCAGCCTGCGACCGACCGAGCTGCGGGCCGTCCACATCTCCCTCGACAGCGACCGGGCCGATGAGTTGCAGCGGTCCTGGATCGAGCGCGGGCTGGGCGAGCGGGTGCCGCTGGAAATCGTCGAATGCCCGGATCGCCGGCTGATCCGGGCGGTGGCCGAGACCGCGTTGAGCGCGGTGGTCGGTGAGCGGGCCGAGGTGACCGTGCTGCTGCCCCGGCGAACCTTCCGGCGGCTCAGCTCGCGGATCCTGCACGATCGGACCGCTGACCGGATCGCGGCCGCGATGGCCAAGATCCCGCACGTGTCGGCGACCATCGTCACCTTCGACACCACGCTGGACGAGCGGCAGGAGCTGGAACTGGAACGCCAGCGGGAGAAGGCAAATGCTCGCGCGGCGTTGACCGACGAGTCAACCGCGATCTCCGACGGCGACCCGGACCCGGCCTCGGCGGTGCACGAGGAGGACTTGCCGGATGCCGATGAGAACGGGGTGGTGCCGATCGCGTCGGTGAAGTGGAAGCAGCGGGTCACCATCGAGGGCCGGATCAAGATCGTTCAGGTAGGGACGGCGGCCGGCAAGTCGTTGGAGGCTCAGGTCTTCGACGCCAGCGGCGGCATGCGGTTGCTGTTCTTCGGCCGGACTCGCATTCCGGGCATCGAGCCGGGGTCGGTGGTTCGGGTGACCGGGACGGTCGGCGAGTACAAGGGCCACCTGGCGCTGGCCAACCCCCGGTACGAGCTGCTGCCGGCCGAGGTGATCAAGAGCTGACCGGCTGAGCACCCCTAGGGGCAAATCGGCGCTCAGGCAGCGGCTACGATAGAACGGTTGCCCGCACGCCCCCATCGTCTAGTGGCCTAGGACGCCGCCCTTTCACGGCGGTAGCACGGGTTCGAATCCCGTTGGGGGTACGCAGTCGGCCCGGCTGGATACCAGCCCGGTAGCGGTTGTTCGGCTAGGACGTAGTAAGGTCTTGCAGGCCGTCGCAGTTCGACGGTCGACCAAGGCCCCGTAGCGCAGTTGGTTAGCGCGCCGCCCTGTCACGGCGGAGGTCGCGGGTTCGAGTCCCGTCGGGGTCGCAACGAGATCCGGTCACTGCTTCAAGCAGCGGCCGGATCTTTGCGTTGGTGCCTGTGGATATTCGGTGCCGTTGTTCGCGGCTCGGCCGTAGCCTGGGCCCATCATGACCGAACTGCCCACCCTCGTCGCGGTCGCCCACGGCACCGCCAATCCGGACGGCCTGGCCGAGATCCGGCGGCTGATCAATATCGTCCGGACGAAGCGTCCCGGCCTGCCGATCGAGCTGTGCTGGCTGGAGCGGGCCGAACCGTCGCTGGCCGACCTGCTTGCCGGTCTCGAGGGGCCGGCGGTGGTGGTGCCGCTGCTGCTGTCGACCGGCTACCACGTCAAGGTCGACATCGCGGCGGTGGTGGGTGACCGGCCGCAGACCGCGATCGCGGCGCAGCTAGGCCCGGACGAGCGGATCAGCAAGGTGGTGCTGGACCGGCTG
>JBDSAN010000173.1:0-6593 GCA_039922115.1 Jatrophihabitantaceae bacterium | reverse complement strand
GGTCTGATGTCTGACAACCCAGCGCTGGAACGGGCGGACGTGCTGTCGATGCTGCAGCCGCTCAACGAGCGCACCAGCGATCCTGGCCGGGAGCGGCTGAGCTCGATGGAGGTTGCCTGGTTGGTGCACCAGGTCGAGCAGCGTTACAGCGTCCGGCTCGACCTTGAGGATGACCAGCTTGCCAAGCTGCGCACGGTGACCGATGCCGTGCAATTGCTTGGCGATTCCGTTCGGTCCGGCGGTGGCTGAGCGGGCCGCTGCCGGTCGGGTCGGGATAGCCGGCACCGCCGGCAGGGACGGGGTAGCCGGCGGCCGGGACGCGAGTGCTGGCGACGTCGGGATTGCCGGGCTGGCTATTCTCACCGCGCTCGGCCGGGGCTGCGAACCGCAACTGGCCGGCGTGCTGGCCGGTGCGGCTGCCTTCGCGCCGGTCAACCGGTTCGATGCCAGCGCGCTTCGGGTATCGATGGCAGCCAGCCTGCCCGAGGTCGATACGTTGCCGGCCGAACTGGCCGGGGTGATCGAGCAGGCCTGCGCCGATGCCGGCCTGAGCGCCGAGCAGCGGGCCAGCACGCCGTTGCTGCTCGCGGTGCACGGCCATCCGGGGGCTGGCCAACTGGCCGCCGAACTCGCTGAGCAGGCCGGCCTGGCCGCCGCCGAGCGGGTCTACACCGCAGCCTGCGTGTCGGCCAGCACCGCCGTTGCCGACGCCGCTGCCAGCATCCTGCGCGGCGGGGCTGACCGGGTGCTGATCGCGGCCGGCTACCTGGTCGAGCCGGACCAGTACGCGCTGTTCGACGCCGGCCGGGCACTGGCTACCGACGGCCTGGCTCGGCCGTTCAGCCAGGACCGGACCGGGCTGCTGCTCGGCGACGGGGTTGCCGCGCTGGTACTGGAAAGCCACGCTGCCGCCGCCGCTCGCCATCGGCTAGCCCCGGTAGAGCTGATCGGCTGGGGACGGGCGGGCGATGCCTACCATCCCTGCCAGCCGGCGCCGGACGGGCGGGGCCTGGCCCGGGCCATCGACGCTGCCCTCGGCCGGGCTGGCATCGAAGCCGAACAGCTTGGTTACATCAACGCAAACGCCACCGGAACCGCCTACAGCGACGCGGCCGAAGCGGCTGCCCTGCAGCTGGCCTTCGGTGAGTTCGCCGGCCGGCTGCCGATCAGCTCGACCAAGTCGGTGCACGGGCACACCCTGGAAGCGTCCGGGCTGGTCGAGCTGGTGATCACCGTACTGTCGCTGCGTGCCGGCAAGCTGGCGGTCAACGCCGGCTACCTCGGCCCCGACCCGGATTGCCCGCTCGATGTCATCCTGGCTGCCCCGCGCACCGTCGGATCGCCCTACGCGCTCAGCCTGAACTCCGCGTTCGGCGGCGCCAATACCGCGCTGGTGGTGCGCGTCCGATGACTGCTCAGCTGCACCACATCGCCGCCCCGGTGGTTCGCCACCAGGCCCAGTGGTCCACCCATCGCGACGGCGAGCCGCCGCTGCTGGCCGGCTTCGTCGCCTCCCAGTTCAGCCCGCTGCTGGCCGCCGCTGCCGACCGGTGCCTGACCGAGCACTACGCCAAGCCACCGATGCCACCGGAATCGCGCCAGAGCACCGCGGTGCTGCTGGTCAGCGCGTCCGGCGATCGGGTCAGTGCCGCGCTCGTTCGGCAGGCCGTCGCCGCGGGCCGCCGGGTCGGCCCACTGTTCTTCTTCCAGTCGGTGCCCAACAGCGTCGCCGGCCGGATCGCCAGCCACTGGGGCCTCGGTGGCCCGGTGGTCTGCATCAGTCCGATCGGTGAACCGCTGTCTGACGGGATGGCCGAGGCCGCGCTGTTGCTGGCTGACGGTGATGCCGACGAGGTCCTGTTGCTGCTGGTCGAGCAGACCGAGGCAGCCAGCCCGACCGAGCACAGCGGTACCGACATCGCGCATGCGTTGTTGCTCAGCAAGGGAGAAATCGAATGACCACCATCACCCGGGCGATGCTTGCCGCCGATCCCCAGATCGGCGCCGGCAACGTCCTGACCCGGCTACTGGCCCTCGGCGCCGATCGTGCCGGGCCGGGTTTGACCTTTGACACCGCGGTGGACGGCTTTGCGGCCGAGTACCGGATGACCCTCGGCGAGCTGGACGACCGGGTCGCGGTGCGGGCCTCCTGGCTGCACGCGGCCGGTGTCAGGCCGCGCGACCCGGTGGCGATCTGGTCGGGTATCGCGGCCGATCACATCCTGACCTACTTCGCTGCCTGTCGGCTGGGCGCGATTCCGGCGCTGATCAACGGCAACCTGCCGGCCGAGACGGTGGCTGCCTACATCCGCGGCCTGCGCGCCACGATGGCGCTGGCCGATGCCGGCCGGCACGCCCAGCTGGCTGGTGCTGACCTCGGCACCGCCGAGCTGCACGAGATCAGCCAGCTCGGACAAGGTGATCTGGCTGCTGCCCCGGCGCACTACCAGCACCACCGCGACGATCCGGTCGTGATCACCCACACCTCCGGCACCACCGGCATGCCGAAGGCGGTGCTGCACACCAACGCCAGCCTGTTCGCCGCCACCCGGCACCTGCTCACGCTGCCGCAGGCCCAGGGCACCCGGCGGATCCTGAACGCGCTGCCGGCCCCGCATACCGCAACCGTGCTGATGGTAAATCAGGCATTGGGTAACCGGGCCGAGTTCTTCGCGCTGTCCAGCCAGCAGGGCGAGGTGGTGCTGGATGCGATCGAGCGCTGGCAGCCCGAGAGCGTGTTCGGCTTCTCGGTGACCTGGGCCGAGCTGGCCCGGTTCGACCTGTCCGGCTATGACCTGAGCAGCGTCCGGCTCTGGTTCAACACCGGCGACAGCACCCACGAGCCGCACGTCCGGCACCTGGTCGCGGTCGGCTCGCGCGAGGTGATGACCCGGCAGGGACTGGCGCGTGCGGCCGGCTCGCACTTCATCGACGGCCTCGGTTCCAGCGAGATGGGCCACGCGATGTTCCACGTCACCCACACTCGCGACAGCGAGACCTTCGACCGGTGCATCGGCCGGCCGTACAAGTTCGCCGAGGCTGCCGTGCTGAACCTGGATGGTTCGCCGGTGCCGGACGGTCAGGTCGGCCACCTGGGGATCAAATCGCCGTCGCTGTCACCTGGCTACTGGAACGATTCGCTGACCACCTACCGGTTCCGGCTGAACGGCTACTACCTGACCGGCGACCTGGTTCGCCGCGATCCGGACGGCCGGTTCTTCCACGTGGACCGGGCCGCCGACTCGGTGATCGGCGATGACGGAACCCCTTATTACACCGCGCTGTCCGAGGAGCGGATCCAGGCAGCCTGCCCGGAGGTGCTCGATAGCACGGTGGTGATCAGCAAGGAATCGGACGGTAGCGCCACCAGGGTGGTCACCGACGTGCTGCTCGACCTTGACCCGAACGTCGAGGTTGACATGGACGCCCTCAGCGAGCGGATCCACCGAGCGCTCGGCCCGGTGACCTCGGCGACCGTGCGCCAGATCGGACTGGCCGCCGACGTGCCCAAGGGCGCAACCGGCAAGGTTCGCAAGGCCGTTCTGCGCGAGCAGCGGTTCGCGGTGCAGTCATGAGCGAGCAGGTGAATCGATGAGCGCGGTGATCACCGGCATCGGCATGCTGACGCCGGTGGGTCGCGGTATCGAGCAGGTATTCGAGGCGGTCTGCACCGGCCGCTCGGGGCTGTCCCGGCCGCCGGCCGATCACCCGGTGGCCGGTTCGATCGAGCTCGCCGGCTTCATCGACGATGAGGTCAGCGCCAGCATGGTCGGTTCGGGGCCGGAGCTGAAGACGCTGGACCGGACCATCGTGCTGGCGATGCTGGCCGCTCGCGAGGCGCTGGCCGATGCCGGCATCGTGGTCGGCCGCGACGTCGAGGCGTCCCGGATCGGCATCATCATCGGTGGTGTCGGTGGAATGGCCAGCCTGGAAAGGCAGGTTCTCGATCGCGCCGAGCGTGGCCGGGTGGCGGTCAGCCCGTACCTGCTGACCGGCATCCTGCCGAACATGCCCTCGGCGCGGATCGCGATCGAGCACGGCATCCGTGGCTACAGCTCGGCGGTCGGCACCGCGTGCGCCTCCGGCGCCCAGTCGATCGCCGACGCGGTACGGCTGATCGAGGCCGGCGAGCTGGACGTGGTGCTGTGCGGGGCCAGCGAGGCACCGCTGTTCCCGACCTTCGCCGAGACCTTCGGCAATGCCCGGGCGCTGGCCCGGGACTGGGACTCACCCGCCGATGCCAGCCGGCCTTTCGACCGCCGCCGCAACGGATTCGTGCTGTCGGAGGGATCAGCGCTGCTGGTGCTGGAACGCGCCGAGCACGCGATCGGCCGGGGCGCTTCGGGCTATGCCGATGTGCTCGGTTACGGCGCCACCACCGATGCGCACCACCCGACCAGCCCGCGGCCGGATGGCTCCGGTGCCGCCGAGTGCATGCGGGCCGCGCTGCGCCGGGCCGGGGTATCGGCCGGCGAGGTCGGTTACCTCAATGCGCACGGCACGTCCACCAAGCTTGGCGACGTGGCCGAGACGATCGCGATCGGGCTGGCCTTCGGGGAGCATTCGCCACCGGTGAGCTCGACCAAGGCGCTGACCGGTCACATGCTCGGGACGTCCGGGGTGGTCGAGGCCGCGGTCAGCGCGCTGGCGGTAGCCACCGGGCAGTTGCCGCCCACCTTCAACCTGGACGACCCGGACCCGCAGTGCGCGCTCGACCACATCTGCAAGCAACTACGAGCCAGCCAGGCCCAGTTCGCGCTGTCGAACTCCTTCGGGTTCGGCGGCCAGAACGTCAGCCTGCTGCTGGGCCGATCCAGCGCGCCGCAACGAAGCATCAGCCAGCTCACCGACACCGAACGAGGGACCAGCTCATGAACATCCAAGGAATCGACCATCTAGAGCTCTTCGTAGGCGACGCCCAGCAGTCGGCGTACTACTTCAGCTCGGCCTACGGCTTCGAGGTCGGTGGGCAGGGTGGGCCGGAGACCGGCCTGGTCGGTCAACGTTCGCTGTTGATGTGCCAGGGTGAGGTCCGGATGGTGTTGACCTCAGGGCTGTATGCCGAGCACTCGGCAACCGAATACGTCCAGCGGCACGGGGACGGGGTCGCGGTGGTCGGGCTGCAGGTCGCCGATGTCGAGCAGACCTATGCCGAGCTGGTCGGCCGGGGCGCTGAGCCGCTGTCACCACCCAAGAGCTATTCCGATGAGTCCGGCACGGTGCTGATCGCCGAGGTGGCCGGCTTCGGTGATGTGGTGCACCGGTTGGTGCAGCGCAGCAGCACGAGCACCAACTTCCTGCCCGGCGCGTTCGCGCTGACCGAGCGGGAGCCGGCCGTCGAGGAGCCGATGCTGAAGGTCATCGATCACCTGGCGATCTGCGTGCCGGCCGGGCAGTTGCAGCCGACCTCGCAGTTCTACCAGCAGGTCTTCGGCTTCGACCAGATCTTCTCCGAGTACATCGAGGTCGCCGGCCAGGGGATGGATTCCCTCGTCGTGCAAAGCCCATCCGGCCAGGTGACCTTCACCCTGATCGAGCCGGACACCAATCGGCGGGCCGGCCAGATCGATGACTTCCTGCAGTGGCACGCCGGTGCCGGCGTCCAGCACATCGCCCTGATCACCGACGACATCGTCGCCACCGTGGATCGGCTCGGTGCTCGCGGCGTGCGCTTCCTGTCCACGCCCAGCACCTATTACGAGACACTGGAGAACCGGGTCGGTGCGGTCGATGCGCCGATCGCGGAGCTGGCCCGGTTGGGAATCCTGGTCGATCGCGACCACTGGGGCCAGCTGCTGCAGATCTTCACCGAGTCCACCCACGTCCGCCGAACGCTGTTCATCGAGGTGATCGAGCGGCGCGGCGCGCGCACCTTCGGCAGCGGCAACATCAAGGCGCTGTATGAGGCCAAGGAGCGCGAGATGGTGCACGCACCCACCCCGATGGCTGCCGACCCGGAGCCTGAGTCCGAGCCGATGGGAGTATGAGCATGGAAACCAACGCAGTTATCGACGAAGCCAGTGGTCAGCAGCTCGCTGATGAGTTCAGCCTGACCGATGCCGAGCGTGCCTTGCTGCCGACCGCTGAGGAGGTGCAGTTCTACACCGAGCACGGTTGGTACCTGACCAGGAAGCTGTTCAGCGACGCCGAGATCGACGCGCTGGTCGAGGCCAGCGACAACTACTACGCCGGTGCCCGCGATCACCAGTTGCCGACCCGGCCACCGAAGCTGGCGTCCTGGACGCCCGAGCACGGCCAGGTGCAGCGGCACAACGATTACGTGCATGTCGAAAGCGATCCGCTCGCCAAGATCCTGCGCAAGCCGCTGGTCGGGGCGGTGGCTGCCCGGCTTGCCCAGGTCGATGAGATCCGGATCTTCCAATCGACCATGATCTACAAGCCGCCGGTCGCGGCCGAGCCCACCAATGTGGTGCCCTGGCACTTCGACAAGCACTACTGGGCGTCCTCGTCCTCGGACCGGATGCTGACCGCCTTCATCCCGTTCCATGACTGCGATGTCGAGATGGGGACCATCACCATGGTCGACGGCAGTCACCGGTGGCGTGAGACCGGTACCGACGACACCGCGGTGC
>JBDSAN010000172.1:0-5178 GCA_039922115.1 Jatrophihabitantaceae bacterium | reverse complement strand
CTTCGACCGCCTCGCTGATCGGAGCGGCAGCGAAGCCGCGAGCGCGCATCAGCGCCACCTCGGAGCTCAGCGTGCGCACCGAGACCTGATGCCCGCGGGCGAGCAACTCGTCCATGATCGGCGTCAGCGGGTACAGGTGCCCGCGGGCCGGCGAGGTGTAGACCAGCACCCGCGCCATCAGGCAGCCATCAGCGGTGCCAGCAGCTCGACCATGGCCAGTTCGGTCTGGCGGCGGCTCAGCCCGGCGTCTGCCCGTAGCAGCTTCCAGGTGTAGACATCGCAGACCGCGACAATCTGAGCCAGCCGGCGGCGGCGCTCGACACCGACCCGGTTGACCAGCGCGGCGCCGAAGACCTGCGCACACCACCGGCGGTGCAGTTCGCGGCCGCCTTCGATGATCGTCCGGATGGCAGGAATCCGGTTCTCTTCAGCCAGCATTCGCAATACTCGCTCGCCGAGCTGCTCGTAGTGATCGACCAGGACGGCTACCGCGCCGGGCAGATCGCCAACCGGTGCCAGCTCGCGTTGTGCCGCGACCCGCGCGGATTCACGCTCGGCGGCCGCCGCCAGCACGCCATCGCGGCCACCAAAGCGGCGGATCACTGTCTGCACCGAGACATCTGCCCGAGCGGCAACCTCGTCAAGCGAGATCCGGTCAGTGGGATGTTGCCAGAAGACCTCGATCGCTGCGTCCAGAATCCGCTCACCGGTCTGGGCCGCAGCCTGAGCTCGCGCGGTCATCTGATAGTTTCTCGGCCGCCCAGATTTCATGTTAGTCAACTTAACACGAAATCCGACCGAGCTCGCGATCGGATTTGGCAGCCCGCGCCAGGACGGGCAGGATGAGCTGGTGACTGGGTTGCGGAGCGGGCTGCTGGGGCTGCTGCTGATGACCGCGCTGGCCGGCTGCACTCGCGCGCCGGTCGCCGACCAGCCGGTTGCCGACCAGCCGGTTACGACGACGACCAGGCCGAGCGCGCCGCCGTCCACCGCCGTGACCACCAGCGTGCCGGCAACCAGCCCCGCTCGATCGAGCGCCGTACCGGCCAGCACGCACCCCACCTCAGCGGCGCCGAGTCCATCCGCCAAGCCGATCGCGCCGGTGTCGGCCCAGGCGCAGGCGGCCGGGCTGATCGACATCCGGACGATCGTGCCGGACGCGATCATCGACCTGCGCTACGCGACCAGCCACAACTTCGTCGGGGTGGTGCTCTACCCGCCGAACGCGCGCTGCCTGATCCACCAGTCGATGGCGCCCGGCCTGACAACCGCGGCCAACGCGCTGCGCCGGCAGGGCTTCCAGCTGGTGTTCTGGGACTGCTACCGGCCGCACCCGGTACAAGTGCACATGTTCCAGATCGTGCCCGACTCGAACTGGGTAGCCCGACCCGGTCCGTACGCCACCAGCCACGAGGCCGGCCGGTCGGTCGATGTCACGCTGGCGCACGCCGCGCCGGGCTGGCGATGCGCGCCAGCAGACCAGGTACAGCATCGCTGCCTGCTCGACATGGGCACCGGCTTCGATGACTTCACCGCACGCGCGCACGCCTTCGCCAGCTACGGCGTGAGCGCCCAGGCCCAATCGAACCGAGCGTTGCTGCGGGCCGCGATGAACCTCGGCGGCATCGTGGTCTATTCCGGCGAGTGGTGGCACTTCGACGGCCCGGGTTCACTGGTCGAGCGCCCGATCCTGGACGCGCCGGTCTACTAGCCGCCGATCGCGGCGCCGGACTGGGTTCATTGGAACTGGCCAACAGCCGTCGGGCACCGCAGGCTGCAACCGGATCAGGGCTGCAGCAGCACCAGCGGAATCTCGCGGTCGGTGCGCTTCTGGTAACCGGCATAGTTGCGGTACTTGCCCGCGATCACCGGCCACATCCGGGCACGTTCGGCAGCGGTCGCGATCCGGGCCTGCATCGCCTGCTTGGGCTGGCCGACCACCTGAACCTCGACCGACGGGTTGTCGCGCAGGTTGAGAAACCAGGCCGGGTGCACGTCATCGCCGCCCCGCGAGGCCACAACGACGTAAGCCTCGCCCTCGCGCAGCGGCGAGGTGAGCATCACCGAACGAGGCTTGCCGCTCTTGCGGCCGATCGTGGTCAGTTCCAGCGATGGCATGCCGCCGAAACTGGCCCCGACCCGATTGCCGGTGAGCTTCAACAGGATCCGATGGGTGGCGTTCATGGTCTTCAGAACCAGATCACTGGGCATGTAGGAACTCTAGCCCCGCAATCAGAATTGCCAGCGCGTCGCACCGCCCGGTTCGACAGTGGCTACCGCGGTCGCGGTGCGGACGTCCAGCCGGTAGATGAACCACGGCGGCGGCCCGGCCGACGGCGCGCTGAAGTCCGCGGTGAGCGAGCGCCCGGTGTCATCGACCCGGCACGGCCAGCCCTGCGAAACCCAGTGTCCGACCATCGCGGCGACTGTCGCGGGATCGGTGACCTGATGAGCATTTCCTTCTATGACAAGGTCAAACTCCTCGATCGCCAGGCTCAGTACGCAGCGCGAATCGCGGGCCAGGTTGCGGGCCTTGCGGGTGTGCTCACCGGACTCGAACCAGAACCTGCCATCGACCCACAGTCCGCCGACACCGGTGACGTGCGGGCTGCCAGCGCGGTTGATCGTGCTCAGCCAACAGGTATGCCGGTTCGGTCCCCCGGCTCCCGGCGCTTGCGGGATCCCGGCGTCCAGCCGTGCCAGGATCGGCGCCCAGTCCAGCGGTGCCAGCTCGTACAGGTCAGCGAGGTTGGTGGCGTCCATGCCCCCATTACACCGCGCGGTGGCCAGAAACTCAGCCGGACACGGTGCAGGATATGGGGATGAGTACCGATGAGTTGCGCGCCGGTGTCGAGCTCACCAACCTCGACCAGCCGCTGTTCTCCGGCGCTGGCGCCACCAAGCGCGAGCTCATCGACTATCTCGACGCGATGCATGAGCCGATGATCGCCGGGCTGTCCGGCCGGCCACTATCGGTGGTGCGGGCGCTTCGCGGGCAGGCACCGTTCATGCAGAAGAACCTGCCGAAGTACGCACCGGATTGGATAGCGCAAGTGCCGATCTGGGCGGCGGCGTCCAAGCGCGAAGTGCACTACCCACTGTGCAACGATCGCCGGACCCTGCTCTGGTATGCCAACCAGCGCGCGGTGGAGTATCACGTGACGCTGACTCGGGTAGATGAAGTGGACGAGCCGGATTACCTGGTGCTCGATATCGATCCGCCGGAGGGAGCGGCCTTCGAGGTCGCGGTGCGAGCCGCCGGCCTGGTTCGCGCGGCGCTCGATGAGCTTGGCCTGGCCGGTGCGGTGAAAACCAGCGGCGCGAAGGGCGTGCACATCTTCGTCCCGGTCTGCGCAGCTGATCGCGAGCAGGTGGCGGCCGCGACCCGGGCGCTGGCCGCGCGTGCCGAGCAGCTGGATCCCACTGTGGCTACCACCGAATACGTCCGAGCCGACCGGGACGGCAAGGTGTTTCTGGATTCCACCCGAGCCGGTGGCGCGACGGTGGTGGCCGCCTACAGTCCCCGGCTGCGCGCTGGCAGCCCGGTGTCCTTCCCGCTCGATTGGGACGAGCTCGATCAGGTCGTGCCCGGCGATTTCACCCTGCACACCGCACCTGCCTTGCTGGCCGGCCGTGACCGGTGGGCGCAGCTGTTGCCTGATCGGCAGCGACTACCGGACGCATTGATCGAGCAGGGCCGCCAGCTTCCGATCGCGCGGGTGCAGGCGATGCATGCCGGCAAGCGCCGTGCCCGGGACCGCAAGCAGGCCGATGGCAAATAGCGAAACGTCCGACCGAAGAAGGCCGATGGCCCTTCCTCGCTCGGACGTTCGCTAGGAATACCTATAGCTCAGGCTGATCAGCTCAGGTCGAACCGGTCGGCATTCATGACCTTGTCCCACGCGGCCACGAAGTCGCCGACGAACTTGTCCTTGGCGTCATCGCTGGCATAGACCTCGGCCAGCGCCCGCAACTCCGAGTTCGAGCCGAAGACCAGGTCGACCCGGCTGCCGGTCCACTTGACCTCGCCGGTCGCTGCGTCGCGTCCTTCGAAGGTCTCAGCGTCCTCGGCGGTCGGATGCCAGGTGATGCCCATGTCGAGCAGGTTCACGAAGAAATCGTTGGTCAACGACTCGGGTGCCGAGGTGAGCACGCCGAGCTTGGACTGGCCGAAGTTGGCACCCAGCACTCGCAGGCCACCGACCAGGACGGTCAGTTCCGGAGCGCTCAGGGTCAGCAGGTTCGCCCGGTCGAGCAGCAGGTACTCGGCCGGCAGCCGGTGACCCTTGCCGAGGTAATTGCGGAACCCGTCCACGGTCGGCTCGAGCGCGGCGAAGGATTCCACATCGGTCTGCTCCTGCGAAGCGTCCGCGCGGCCCGGCGTGAACGGGACGCTGACCTCGAGGCCGGCGTTCCTGGCAGCCTGCTCGACTCCCGCGCAACCGGCCAGCACGATCAGGTCGGCCAGCGAGATCTGCTTGCCGTCGGAGTTGAAGGCCTGCTGGACGCCTTCCAGGGTTCGCAGCACGCTCGCCAGCTCGGCCGGCTCGTTGACCTCCCAGCCGTTCTGCGGCTCCAGCCGGATCCGGCCGCCGTTGGCGCCGCCCCGCTTGTCGCTGCCCCGGAAAGTCGACGCCGACGCCCACGCGGTGCGGACCAGCTGGGCAACCGACAGCCCCGAGGCCAGCACCTGAGCCTTCAGGGCGGCGATGTCCTCGGCGCCGACCAGCTCGTGCGTGACGGCGGGAATCGGGTCCTGCCACAGCAGGGTCTCGGCCGGCACCTGCGGGCCGAGGTAACGGGCCAGCGGGCCCATGTCGCGGTGGGTCAGCTTGAACCAGGCCCGCGCGAAGGCATCGGCGAACTGGTCCGGGTTCGCCAGGAACCGCCGCGAAATCTGCTCGTAGACCGGGTCGAACCGCAGTGACAGGTCAGTCGTCAGCATGGTCGGCGGGCGCTTGGCCGAACCTGCGTCCGGGCCGGGCACGGTACCCGCACCGGCGCCGTCCTTCGGCTGCCACTGGTTGGCCCCGGCCGGGCTCTTGGTGAGCTCCCACTCGTAGCCGAACAGGTTCTCGAAGAAGTGGTTGGACCACTGGGTCGGGGTGGCCGTCCAGGTGACCTCGATCCCGCTCGTGATCGCGTCCCGGCCCTTGCCGCTCCCGAAGCTGTTCTTCC
>JBDSAN010000171.1:0-8369 GCA_039922115.1 Jatrophihabitantaceae bacterium | reverse complement strand
AACGGGCTGCGGCGGCGGGCTGAACTGCTCGGGGTGAACCTCGATGACTGCCATGTCGTGGTGACCGCGCGCCCGGTGAACCCGGCCGATCGGGCCGCGGTGTTGCAGGCGGTTGGCTCGCTGGGCCGCGAGCTCGGTGGCCTGGCCGGCGAGCACGAGGGAAGCGTCGTCTCGCTGCTGCCGGTGCAGGATCCCAAGCAGGCCGCGACCGAGGTCAGCCACCGCATCGCCCAGGCCGCTCGGGCCGGCGCTACGGTCGGCGCGGCCGGACCTGCCAGCGGGCTGGCGGCGCTGGCCAGGTCCTACCGCGATGCAACCCGCTGCGAGCGGATCCTGCTCGCGCTGGGGAGCATCGGCAAGCACGCGACTCCGCGCGATCTCGGGATCTACGGGTTGTTGTTCAGCGGGGCGCCGCGGGAGGAGATCGAGGCGTTCATCGAGGACCGGCTCGGCCTACTGCTGCGCTACGACGCCGAGCACGGCACCGACCTGCTGGCCACCCTGCGCGCCTACTTCGACGCAGCTGGCAACGTCGCCAAGGCGGCCGGCGCGCTGTACCTGCACACCAACACCATGCGCCAGCGGCTGTTCCGGATCCGCAAGCTGCTCGGGTCGCGTTGGCATGCCGACCAGCAACTCGAGCTGCAAGTTGCGGTCCGCATCCAGCACATCATCCGCGAGATCTGACCGCGCCGTCCGATTCGGCTGAGCCGCTAGCTATTCCGTATCCCGGGTTTCGCCCGTATGGTGCATCACGGTCTTAGTTGACATACCCCGTGACGGACGCCGGGACGTCGCGGGACGACTCGCAATGGCAAAGGGGAGCCAGATCATGTGGGACACGCTGGTGCGACCGTCCGCCGACCGATCAGCCGCCTTCCGGGCGGCCGGCCTGTGGCGTGAGGAAACCATCCTGGACGACCTGGCCCGCGCGGTGCTGACCCATCCGGACAAGGCGGCGATCATCAGCTATCGCGGTGGCAAGCTGGTTCGCACCGTCAACTACGGCGAGCTGGGCATGCTGGTCGACCGGTTCGCGGCCGCGTTGCTGGAACTCGGCGTGCAACGCCAGGACGTGGTGGTCATCCACCTGCCCAACTGGTGGATGCTCAGCCCGCTCTACCTGGCCTGCTCGCGGATCGGGGCCATTCCAGCACCTGCGGTTCCGGCGCTCGGGGCGCGCGAACTCGGCTACGTACTGGCCAACAGCGCGGCCAAGGTGTGCATCGTCGCCGATGACTACCTCGGTATCGACTACCAGCAACGCCTGAACGCCGCCGCCCCGGACAGCCTGGCGCATCGGGTGGTGGTCCGCGGTGGCGACTCGGCCGTCCTGCCGGGCGCGATCGACTTCGACGATTTCTTCCTCAACACCCCGTGGGAACAGCGCCATCAGCTCGCTGACGTTCAGCCGCCGGCGGCCGATGATGTCGCGCTGCTGCTGTTCACCTCGGGCACCACGGGCGCGCCGAAGGCCGTGGTGCACAGCTACAACACCCTGTACGCGGCGGCGATCGCGCTGCCGAACAGCGGCAACTTCGGCCCGGACACCGTGGTGACCGTCCCGCATTACCAGACGCACATGGCTGGTTTGATCTTCGCCGCCTACCTCGCGCTGGTGCTCGGCGGCACCAGCGTGATGCAGGACGACAGCGATATGGCCCTGCTGCTCGACATGATCGCCCGGCACGGGGTTACCTTCGGTTACTCCGCTCCGGTCTACGTGATGGGAATGGTCGCTGAACAGCGCAAGCAGCCACGTGACCTGTCCAGCCTGCGGCACCTGATCTCCGGCTCCGCGCCGATCCCGCCGCAGCTGATCAGCGACGTGGCCGAATCGCTCGGCGTGGAGCTGGGTGCGCTCTGGGGGATGACCGAGAACGGGCCGGTTACCGTTACCCGATCCGATGATCCGGTTGGCTGGGCAGCCAACAGCGACGGTGCGCTGGTACCCGGTTCGGAGCTGCGGATCGATGCCGAGCCCGGCGACGAGATCGGCCGGCTACTGGTCCGCGGCCCGAGCCAGTGCCTTGGTTATCTGAACCAGCGCGAGACCTACCAGCGATGCCTCGATGACGATGGCTGGTTCGACACCGGCGACCTGGCCAGGCCGGACGGGCGCGATGGAATCCGGATTACCGGCCGGCGCGAGGACCTGATCATTCGGCGGATGGGCAACAAGGTACCCACCATGGAGGTCGAGGCGGTGATCGTCCGGCATCCACAGGTGCGCGAGGTGGCGCTGATCGGCTATCCGGACCTGGGCATGCCCGGTGCTGATCGGCTGTGCGCGGTCATCGTTGCCGATGGCGAGCCGCCGACCGCCGATGAGCTGATGCGCTACCTCGATGGCATCGGCATGACCTGGTGGAACTGGCCGGAACGGGTCGTGGTCCGTGAGGCGTTGCCGAAGAATTCGCTCGGCAAGGTGCAGCGCTCGATCCTGCGCGAGGAACTCAAGCCGCTCGCGGCCGAGCACACCGATGAGTTGGACGGCCGCTCGCTGTTCGCCCACTGATCCCATCAAACGCCGATTTAGCGGACTGCAAGCCCTTCCATCGCCGCCGTGCTGGCCGCTACGGTGGGTGCTGCCCCACTGCATCCCGCTGTGTCCACAAATCCGTCCCTGCCCCCGCATGGAGGACTGCCGTGACCTTCCGTCTGCGCACCGGACTGGCTGCTGTGTTGAGCGTGCTGCTGCCGCTCGGCCTGCTTGCCGGTCAACCTGCCCACGCCGCGACCAGCGCCGACCCGCAGCCGAGCGCGGTCTCGGTGCCTGGCAGCTTCGGCGCCCAGCTCGGCTGTCCGGGGGACTGGCAGCCGGACTGCGCTCAGGTGCAATTGACCCGGCGCGGCCACGATGACGTGTGGTCCACCACGCTGAATCTGGCGGCGGGCTCGTATGAGTACAAGGCCGCGCTGAACAAGGCCTGGGACGTCAGCTATGGCCTCGGCGCCGCGCTCGGCGGGGCGAACATCCCGCTGACCGTGCCGGCCGGCGGCGCCGCGGTCACCTTCTATTACGACAACGCCACCCACTGGGTGACCGACACCGTCAACACCACCATGGTGACCGCGGCCGGTAGCTTCCAATCCGAGCTTGGCTGCCCGGCCGACTGGTCGCCGGACTGCTTGCGATCGTGGCTGCAGGACCCTGACGGCGATGGCACTTTCACCTTTAGCACCAATGCGATTCCGGCCGGCGATTACCAGGTGAAGGCTGCCCTGAACCTGTCCTGGGACGTCAACTACGGCGCCGGTGGGGTGCTCGGCGGCGCGAATATTGACTTCACCGTACCCAGCACCGGCAGCCCGGTGACCTTCAGCTATGTCGCGGCCACCCATGTGCTGACCGTGCTCGCAGGCAGCGGCCTGCCCAGCCTGAAGGCGCAGAAGGCTTACTGGCTAAGCCGAAACTACCTCGCCTGGAATCTCGCGACGAACCCGGCCGCGAATTCCTACCGGCTCTACGCGGCCCCGACCGGCGGCCTGAGTCCGACCCCGACCGGCATCACCGGCGGCACGTCCTACCCGCTGACCTACGACCCGTCCGGGCTGCCGGCCAGCATCAAGGCAAAGTTCCCGGCCCAGGCCGGCCTGGGCGCGTTGCGGTTGCCCGATGACGCGGTCAGCGTCGCGCCCGACCTGCTGAAGGGGCAGGTTGCGGTGGCTGCCTTCGACCCGGCCGGCAACCTGATCGACGCGACCGGCCTGCAGCTTCCGGGCGTCCTGGATGACCTCAACGCCGGCGCGGCGAACCGCACCCTCGGCCCGAGCTGGCATCGCAGCGCCCCGTCGCTGGCGCTCTGGGCACCCACCGCCCGTTCGGTGTCGGTCAACCTCTATACCGCTGGGCAGGACTCGGCGCCGGTGGCCACGGTGCCGCTGCACGCCGCCGGCGACGGGGTCTGGTCGGCCACCGGCAACCGGAGTTGGGCTGGTGCTTACTACCTGTTCGACGTCGAGGTGTACGTGCCAGAAACCGGTCAGGTCGAGCACAACCTGGTCACCGATCCCTACAGCGTCGGCCTGTCGACCAATTCTGCCCGCAGCTTGCTGGTCAATCTCGACGACCCGGCGCTGGCCCCGCGCGGCTGGAACGAGCTGCGCAAGCCGAACCTGCCGGCGCCGGTTGACCAGAGCATCACCGAGCTGCACCTGCGCGACTTCTCGATCAGCGATCGGACCGTCCCGGCTGCCGATCGTGGCACCTATGAGGCGTTCACCGACACCTCCAGCAACGCGGTGAAGTACCTGAGCCGGCTGGCCAAGTCCGGCATGACCACGGTGCACCTGCTGCCGCTGGCCGACTACGCCACGGTCAACGAGGTCAAGTCGAGCTGGCAATCACCGCCGTGTGAGCTGCAATCCTTCGCGCCAGACAGCGATCAGCAGCAGGCCTGCGTCAAGCAGATCACCGCGACCGACGGCTTCAACTGGGGCTACGACCCGCTGCACTGGACCACCCCGGAAGGGTCCTACGCCACCGATCCGTCCGGTGCCGGTCGGACCCGCGAGTTCCGCGACATGGTTTCGGCAATCAACCATGAGCACCTGCGGATGGTGATGGACGTCGTCTACAACCACACCACCGATGCCGGCCAGAACGGCCGCAACGACCTGGACCGGATCGTGCCCGGCTACTACCACCGCCTCGATGCCAGCGGCGTGGTGCAAACCTCGACCTGCTGCCCGGATACCGCCACCGAGCACCTGATGATGGGCAAGCTGATGATCGACTCGGTGCTCACCTGGGCCACCGAGTACAAGGTGGATGGCTTCCGGTTCGACCTGATGGGCCATCAGCCCAAGGCATTGATGGTGCAACTGCGGCAGCGGCTCAACCAGCTGACCATGCGCAAGGACGGCGTCGATGGCAAGAGCATTTACCTTTACGGCGAAGGCTGGAACTTCGGTGAGGTGGCCAACAACGCGCTGTTCGTCCAGGCCACCCAGGCCAACATGGCCGGTACCGGCATCGGCACCTTCAACGACCGGATTCGCGACGCCGTGCGCGGGGGCGGCCCGTTCGATTCCGACCCGCGCATCCAGGGCTTCGGCAGCGGCC
This sequence comes from Jatrophihabitantaceae bacterium, assembly GCA_039922115.1. GTDB lineage: Bacteria > Actinomycetota > Actinomycetes > Mycobacteriales > Jatrophihabitantaceae > Jatrophihabitans_A. Next base: position 3,301 of record JBDSAN010000171.1, on the reverse strand, counting down.
AGTTCACCGACCCGAATGGCGACCCGGTCAACGGATCGGCCGATGCGCAAAGGGCAAGCCTGCTGCACAACATGGATCTGATCAAGGTCGGCCTGACCGGCAACCTGAAGGACTACCGGTTCACCGATGCCGCTGGCGCCACGGTGACCGGCGCTCAGGTGGACTACAACGGCTCGCCGGCCGGCTACACCAGCAGCCCGCAGGAGGCGATCAATTACGTCGATGCGCACGACAACGAGTCGCTCTATGACACGCTGACCTACAAGCTGCCGGTGAGCACCACGATGGCTGACCGGATCCGGATGCAGACCCTGTCGCTGGCCACCACCGCGTTCAGCCAGGGTGTCTCGTTCTGGCAGGCCGGTTCCGACGCGCTGCGCAGCAAGTCCTTCGACGGCAACAGCTACGACTCCGGTGACTGGTTCAACGTGCTCGACCCGTCCTTGCAAACCAACGGGTTCGGCCGCGGGCTACCACCGAGCTCGTCGGACAAGTGGCCCTATGCCAAGCCATTGCTGGCCAATCCGGCGCTCAAGCCGAGCCCGACCGACCTGGCCAGCGCCGAGACGGCCTCGGACGCGCTGCTGGCGATCCGGCAGGCCAACCCGCTGCTGCACCTCGCAACGGCTGCGTTGATCCAGCAGAAGCTGTCCTTCCCGAACAGCGGGCCGAATGAGGATCCGGGCGTGATCGTGATGCGGATCGACGACACGGTCGGGCCGAACGTGGATCCGCGACTGCGCGGCCTGGTGATCGTGTTCAACGCCACCCCGAGCACCGTGACCGAACGGGTCGCGGCAGTCGCCGGCCAGCGCTACGAACTCGACCCGATCCAGCGGCACGGCAGCGACCCGATCGTCAAGCAAGCTGCCTACAGCGCCGGCAGCGCGACCTTCACGGTGCCGGCCCGGACCGTCGCGGTCTTCCAAGCTTCGAACGGTGGTGACCGGTAACCTCGACCACCGATGTCGAGAAGCTCCGGCCAGCTCCGTCCTAGGTAGGTAATGGCCCAGCAGGGCCGGCCGGAGCGCAAGGGAGACCGAGACGTGAAGTACCTGATACTGATCCATTCCAACCCGGAGCCGTGGGGGCACCCGACCTCGCTGTTCACCGCTGAGGGACGAGCGCTGCCGCAGCAGTACCACGACCGAGCCGATCGAGAATTTGACGCCTTGCTCGCAGAGATCTCGGCATCGGGGGAGTTCGTCAGCGCTGAGGCGTTGGGTGATCCGGCCTCCGCCACCATCTACACCTTTACCGTTGACGACGGCCAGCCGGGCCATTTGGCCACCGACGGGCCGTATGCCGAGGCGAAGGAGCAGCTGGCCGGTTTCTTCCTGATCGACTGCGAGACCCGGCAGCGGGCTGAGCAGATTGCGGAGCAGTTCGCCGGGCCGGGCAGCACCGTCGAACTGCGGCCGGTGATGTGGCCCGGCGGTGCCGACTGATCCGGCAGCAGTGAGCACGGCCGACCTGGAGGACCTGTGGCGCCGGTGCGCGCCACAGGTGCTGGCCGCCCTGGTCCGCCGGTATGGCGACTTCGATGCCGCCGAGGACGCGGTGCAGGAGGCGCTGCTGGCCGCGTCCAAGCAGTGGCCCGAGGCCGGTGTGCCGGCGGACCCGAGCGCCTGGCTGATCCGGGTCGGTGCCCGCCGGCTGATCGACCAGTGGCGTGCCGACCAAGCCCGCCTCGACCGGGAGCGGCTGGTGGTTGCCCGGACGCCGGCGGGCCACCTGCATGCGCCGGCCGCCGATAGCAGCGAGCCGGCGGTGGACGACTCGCTGATCCTGATGCTGCTGTGCTGCCACCCGGCGCTGCCCCGGCCGGCGCAGGTTGCCCTGACCTTGCGGGCGATCGGCGGCCTGACCACTGCCCAGATCGCCCGGGCGTTCCTGGTGCCGGAGCCCACCATGGCGCAGCGGATCAGCCGGGCCAAGGCACGGCTGCGCCAGGTCGGCGCCCGGTTCGGGCCACCGGCCGCGGCCGAGCTGCCTGACCGGATCGCGGCGGTCGCCCACGTCCTCTACCTGATCTTCACCGAGGGCCACGCCAACACCGCCGGCGCTGGCCTAATTGATATTTCGCTGACCGACGAGGCGATCCGGCTGACCCGATGGCTGCACGAGCAGTTGCCTGAGATCGCCGAGGTGACCGGCCTGCTGGCCTTGATGCTGCTGACCGATGCCCGGCGCGCGGCCCGGATCGGTGCGGACGGCTCGCTCGTCCCGCTGGCCGAGCAGGACCGTGGCCGGTGGGATCAGGCCCGGATCGGGGCCGGCATCGAACTCATCGAGGCGGCGCTGCCCAGCGGGCCGGTCGGGCCGTACCAGCTGCAGGCCGCGATCGCCGCCGTGCACGCCGAGGCGGCGCAGGCCGAGCACACCGACTGGGCCCAGATCGAGCAGCTGTACCGGCTGCTGCACCAGATCGCGCCGAGCCCGGTGGTCACCCTGAATCACGCGGTGGCGCTGGCCATGGTCAGCGGACCGGTCGCCGGCCTGGCGATGCTCGATCCGCTGCTGCCGGACAAGCAGCTGCGGCACAACCACCGGCTGCACGCCGTCCGGGCGCACCTGCTGGACCTGGCCGGTGAGCACGAGCAGGCACGATCCGAGTATGCGGTGGCTGCCCGGCTGGCCACCAGCATCCCCGAACAGCGCTACCTCAACGCGGCCGCCGGCAGCGCGAGCAAGCGAGATTAGCCCGCCGCGATATGCCTAGATCGCGCGGAGCGGGTGGATGCCAGGCGGTGCGGCCAGGTGCTCGCCAGCGGTGGCCAAGGCCTGCTGGACGTGCGCGGTGCCCAGGTGCGCGTCCAGGTCGGCCTGCGCGCGCCAGCGTTCGATGGTGACGAAGGTGGCCGGCTCGGCGGCCGAGACGAACAGGTCGTAGCTCAGGCAGCCTTGCTCGGCGCGGGTCGGTTCCACCAGCGCGGTGAGCGCCTGCTGCACCAGTTCCTCAGCTCCCGGGTTGGCCTTGATCACTGCGACGACATCCAGATCCGGCATGGGCAGCCCTTGCGCTCGGGGCCGGCGGCACCCGCCGGCGATGCGGCAAGTGTAGTGCGCGCTGGGTAATCAGCAGGATTGCCGGCAGCCGGGCAGCCGGTCAGGATTCGACGGTGAACCCGACCATCCGCCGGTGCTGCTGCGGCGCGCGATCCGGGCTGGCACGTCGAGCAGGTAGCGCCGGGTCCCGGCTGCTGGCCGCCGGCTTGGCGTGGTCCGGGCTGGCCGCCAGGGGCGCCTCGCACGCGCCGGAATCGACCAGCGCGGTGCGGCGATGGTGCCTGGCCCTGCG
>JBDSAN010000170.1:0-6272 GCA_039922115.1 Jatrophihabitantaceae bacterium | reverse complement strand
GCCACCTTCATGGGCCAGTGGGGCCTCAAGGGCGGCCGCGGCGGTAAGGGCCCCAGTTATGAGGAACTGGTCGAGACCGAGGGCCGGCCGCGACTGCGGTACTGGTTGGACCGGTTCCAGACTGAGGGCATCCTGGAAGCTGCCGTAGTTTATGGCTACTTCCATTGCGTCAGCGAGGGAAACAAGCTGATCATCCTGGGCGATGACGGCGGCGAGCGGGAATCCTTCGAGTTCCCGCGCCAGCGTCGGGAGCGCCGGCTGTGCCTGGCCGACTTCTTCAAGTCGCGCGAGTCCGGTCAGACCGACGTGGTTGCCTTCCACGTGGTCACCATGGGCCAGCGGATCTCGGAGTTCGCCAACGAGCTGTTCGCGGCCAACAACTACCGCGACTACCTGGAGGTGCACGGCCTGTCGGTGCAGCTCACCGAAGCGCTGGCCGAGCTGTGGCACCACCGGGTGCGGGACGAACTGGGCTACGCGAAAGAGGATTCGGCCGACCTGGACGAGATTTTCAAGCAGGGCTATCGCGGTTCGCGTTACTCCTTCGGCTACCCGGCCTGCCCGAACCTGGAGGACCAGGAGCAGCTGTTCCGGTTGCTGGAGCCGGAGCGGATCGGGGTCAGCCTGTCCGAGGAGCACCAGCTGGTACCGGAGCAGTCGACCTCGGCGATCATCGTGGCGCACCCCGAGGCCAAGTACTTCGCGGCCAAGTGTGCCTGATCGATTCACCGGTGCAGGCCGTGCTGTGGGACATGGACGGCACGCTGGTCGACACCGAACCGTCCTGGATTGCCGCGGAGTACCGGCTGGTGGAGTCCTTCGGCGGCAGCTGGAACGACGAGCACGCCCACGCCCTGGTCGGCAATCCGCTTATGGTGTCAGCCGAATACCTCCGCGAGCACGGCGGGGTACCGCTGCCGGCAGCCGAGATCGTGGACCGGTTGCTGGCCGAGGTGATCGCCGAGGTGCGCCAGTCGACCGATTGGCGGCCGGGTATTCGCCGGCTGCTGGCCGAGACCGCCGCCGCCGGCCTGCCCTCGGCGATGGTCACCATGTCCTATCGCAACCTGGCCAGCGCGGTCGCCGACCAGCTGCCGGCCGGCACCTTCCGCACGATGGTGACCGGCGACGAGGTCCGCAACGGCAAGCCTGATCCGGAGGCCTACCTGGCCGCGGCCGACCGGCTCGGCCTCGACCCGGCCCGGTGCCTGGCCATCGAGGACTCGCCGTCCGGGATCGCTTCGGCGGTGGCGGCCGGCTGCCTGGTGGTTGCGGTGCCCAACCAGGTTCCGATCGCTGAATCAACCGACTACTCGATCGTGACCGACCTGTCGGCGCTGAGCCTGGCCGAGCTGTTCTCGGTGGCCGAGGCCAGCGCGCCGGCCGGGAACGGTGGCGGGGTGCCGCCCTTGGCCGGGCACAGCTGTTGATGGGAGCACCAGTCGCATAGCCGCGACGGGCTCGGCCGGAAGTCCCCGGTCAGGCTGGCCCGGGCGATCGCCTTCCAGATCGCCTGCAGGGTCTTCTCGAACATTTCCAGCTCGGACTGCTCGGGCTGGTAGTCCAGGGTGTCGGTATCGGCCAGGTAGATCAACCGCAACTGCCGGGGCAGCACGCCCCGGGTGCGCCACAGCACCAGCGCGTAGAACTTCATCTGAAACAGCGCCTTGGCCTCGAACGCCTCGCGCGGGATCGCCCCGGTCTTGTAGTCCACCACCCGGAGGTCACCGGCCGGCGAGACGTCCAGCCGATCGATGTAGCCACGCAACCGCAGCCCGTCCAGCACTACCTCGACCAGCTGCTCGCGCGCTTCCGGTTCCAGCCGGCGAGGGTCCTCCAGCGCGAAATAGTTGCCCACCAGCTTGCGCGCCGAGTCGAGCCAGGCCGCCAGCTCAGCACCGTCGGCATCGGTGGCGAACAGCTCGGTCAGTTCCGGACGATCGGCCAGCAACTGCTGCCAGGACGGTTCCACGTCCGAGCGTGCCCAATCCAGCGTGCGGGCAGCGGCCGGCTGCTCGTAGAGATGTTCCAGAACCGAGTGCACCACGGTGCCGCGAGTGGCGTCCCGGGTCGGGGTTTCGGGTAGCCGGTCGATGCTGCGAAAGCGGTAGAGCAGCGGGCAGGTCTTGAAGTCCGAGGCACGCGAAGGCGACAGCGAGCCGACGATGGCCGGCGGTAGCGGCTGCTCGGCCGGAGCGCCCAGCTTGGTCAGCTCAGCCGCCGGCAGGTCGTGGACGGGGGTGGCCAGCTGATCGGTGTCGCTCATGCCAGCAACCCTAGGCTGCCCGGCCGACAGAACCGGGCTGTGGCGCGGCTCAGAGCCAGCGCAGGTGCTTGGTCGGCCAGATCACCGCGAAGGCCCGGCCGACGATCGAGGACTTCGGGATCGCACCGAACATCCGCGAGTCGAAGGAATCGCAGCGGTTGTCGCCCATCATGAAGTAGTCACCGGCCGGCACGGTGATCGGCGCGAAGTCGGCGGTGCCGTTACAGCTGGGGTTCACGTACGGCTCGATCAGCTGCTTGTTGTCGATGTAGACGTGCCCGTTGTGGCCGCTGATCACGTCACCGGGCAGGCCGATCACCCGCTTGATCAGCTGCTTGTCCTCGGGCGGGGCCAGCGGCGGCCGGTTGAAGACCACCACATCAGTACGCGAGATCGACTTGAACCGGTAGCTGAGCTTGTCGACCAGCACCATGTCCGGCTCGCAGTGCGGGCAGCCGTGCAAAGTGGTTTCCATCGACGCCGACGGGATGTAGTACGAGGCGATCACGAAGCTACGCAGGCCAATCACCGCGGTGGCGGTCAGCACCAGCAGCAGCACGAACCGGGCCAGCCGGTGCAGGTGGCTGGGAGGCCGGGGGGTGGGCGCATGCCGGCGCCGGGGCGAGGTCCCGGCCGGCACCGGGATCGGCCGGTGGCCATTGAGCTGCGCGGCCCTGAGCTGGGCTACCGAAAGGTGGCCACCGGTGCGCTGGCCGCCCTGCCGGCGAGCCGCTATCCGGGCCTGGATCTGGGCGCCCAGGTCCGAGCCGGTCGCCGACGACGTCGGGGACTTCTCGGGGGCGGCCACGTGAGAAAGGCTAAGCGGTAGCGCGAAGCCGGTAGCCATTGACACTCGGGTCACCTATGTTCCATCGGCCGGACCCGGTTCCGGCCTGAGCGTCGGTCCCGATCCGTAGGATCGGTGCGGTGAGCACCCCGCAGGCCCGACCGCCGGCCGAGGCCGACCCTGCCGCGGCCCGTCCCCGGCTTATCCGGCTGGGCTCGGTGCTGGGCGTCCCGGTGTTCATCACCCCGAGCTGGCTGCTGATTGTCGGCTTCGTCACGCTCAGCTACGCCGGCTTCCTGCGGGAGCAGATCGCCGGGCTGTCCACAGCGAACTCCTACCTGCTCGCGCTGGTCTACGCGCTCAGCCTGGGCCTGTCGGTGCTGCTGCACGAGATCGGTCACACCGTGGTGAGCAGGCTGGTCGGCCTGCCGGTCCGCCGGATCGTGGTCTTCCTGCTCGGTGGCGTGTCCGAGATCGAGGGCGAGGCCCGTCGGCCCCGGGACGAGGTCGCGATCGCCGGTGCCGGCCCGCTGGTCTCGCTGCTGCTCGGCCTCGGTTGCTGGGGATTAAGCCGCTTTCCGTCAGCCGGCTCCGCGACCGACGTGATGCTGGAGCTGCTGGCCTGGAGCAACCTGGTGATCGCGGTGTTCAACGCACTACCGGGCCTGCCGCTGGACGGTGGCCGGGTGGTGCAGGCCCTGATCTGGATGGTCAGCCGGTCCCGGCTCACCGGCATCCGGATCGCGGCCTGGTCGGGTCGGGGACTGGCCGCGCTGCTCGCGCTGGCGGTGCTGATCGGTAACGCGACCCTGAGCCAGCATCACGGCACCGCAACCAGCACGCTGACCGCCACCGTGCTGGGCTTCGCGGTGGCCGCCTTCCTCTGGTTCGGTGCCAGCCAGACGCTGCGCAGCGCCGAGCTGGGCGCCCGCACCGCCGGGTTGGAGCTCGGCCGGCTGATCCGGCCATCGGTGTACCTGCCGGCCCGCACGCCGGTCTCCGAGGCGGTCCGGGCGGCCGGACACTGGCAGGCGGCCGGCATCGTGGTAATCGATGACTACGGCCGCAGCCGGGCGATCGTGCGCGAGGGCGACATCGCCCGGCTGGAACAGCGCCGCCGGCCCTGGGTCACCCTGGCCGAGGTGTCGCGGGACCTGGAACCAGGCCTGATCCTGGCCGAGGACCTGCCCGGCGCCGAGGTGCTGGCAGCGGTTCGGGCCACCCCGGCAACCGAGTACCTGGTGATCGGACGGGACGGGGTCAGCCGGGGCGTGCTGGCGATCGCCGACCTGGCCCGCGCGCTCGGGCTCAACCACTCTGTCAACTGAACAGCGCCGTCAACTGAACAGCGCCGTCCGGCTACCCTTCGAGCTCAGCCCGAGTCAGCCCGAAGCCCGAGTCCGTCCCCAAGATTGGTCGTCCCCACCGGTGTCAGCGCAAACCGATCAGCCAGTAACCGAGGCGGCCTTCCAGGTCGGCGACCGGGTGCAGCTGACCGATCCGAAGGGACGGCTGCATACGGTCACCCTGCAAGCGGGCAAGCAGTTTCACACCCACCGGGGCGCCATCGAACACGACACCCTGATCGGCTCGCCCGAAGGCACCGTGGTGCATTCCAGCGCCGGCACCGCCTACCTTGCGCTGCGGCCGCTGCTCACCGACTACGTGCTGTCGATGCCGCGTGGTGCGGCGGTGATCTATCCGAAGGACTCGGCCCAGATCATCGCCCAGGCCGACATCCATCCGGGCGCCCGGGTGATCGAGGCCGGTGCCGGCTCCGGTGCGCTGACCTGCTCGCTGCTGCGCGCGGTCGGCCCGACCGGGACGGTCATCTCCTACGAGCGGCGCGAGGATCACGCCGAGCACGCCAAGCGCAACGTCGAGACCTTCTTCGGCGGCGAGCAACCGAACTGGCAGCTGCGGCTGGCCGACCTGATCGAGCACCCGGCCGATCAGGTCGCTGACCGGGTGATCCTGGACATGCTGGCGCCCTGGGAGATGCTGGACACGGTCGCCGCCGCGCTGCGGCCCGGCGGCGTGCTGCTCGGCTACGTGGCCACCACCACCCAGCTGTCCCGGCTGGTCGAGGCACTGCGGACGGCCGGCTGCTGGACCGAGCCGCACGCCTGGGAAAGCCTGCTGCGCAACTGGCATGTGGTTGGCCTCGCGGTACGGCCCGATCACCGGATGCAGGGGCACACCGCGTTCCTGGTCACCGCCCGCCGGCTGGCTCCCGGCGTGGTAGCGCCGACCCGGCAGCGCCGGCCGGCCAAGGCGATCGAACTGGCCGAAGCCTTCGGCCTGGCCGGTGACCAGCAAGGCGAGCCGGCTGAGCAGGCCGAGCCGTTCCGGCCGAAATTGCCCTAACCCTGACCAGGCAGTTCAGGTTCAGTCACCGCACCCGCCCGGCGGGTGAGCAGCCGGCTCAGGCCTCAGGGCCGGCGACCAGCACCCCGTCAGCGGTCCGGACGTGAATGCAATTGCCCGGGCATTCCTTCGCGGAGTCGATCACGTCCAGCCGTAGCCCGGCCGGCACCGGCACCCGCTCACCGGCCGCCAGCTTCAGATCGCCGCTGTCGTCCTTGACGTAGGCGAGGCCGTCGATGTCGAACTCGAAGACCTCCGGTGCGTATTGCACGCACAAGCCGTCGCCGGTGCACAGCTCCTGATCGATCCATACTTCGAGGTCCGGCTCACTGTCTGTCACTGCGCTGTCCACCTTTGATTCCTCGCCGAGCGTCCGATTGGGCTAGCAGCCTGTAATGGACGCGTAATCACAGTCCAGAGTAGATGCCTCGCGATTTCACACCGCCTGTGTAGGGTGAAAATCGAGCGGGGCGCAACGAGCTCGTTGGTTGGACGAAGGAGCACGCAGATGGCCGAAGACTTCAGCGACAGACGTGGATCGGGCACGCCCAGCGCGGCCGAGCTCGCTCAGGAGATCGAGGTTCTGCGCGCCCGGCTGGCCGAATCACCGCGGCACCTGCGGGCGCTGGAAGACCGGCTGGCCGAGACCCAGGCCCGGGTCGCTTCCCTCACTGATCGCAACGAGCGGCTGGCCGACACCTTGCGCGACGCGCGCGACCAACTGGTCACCCTGAAGGAAGAGATCGACCGGTTGGCCCAACCGCCGTCCGGTTACGGGGTGTTCCTGGAGAAGGTGGACGAGCACAGCGTCGACATCTTCACCGGCGGCCGCAAGCTGCGGGTCGCGGTCTC
>JBDSAN010000169.1:0-4796 GCA_039922115.1 Jatrophihabitantaceae bacterium | reverse complement strand
AACCTGATCAGCTCCCGGTAGAGCCTGAGCAGGCTCGCGTGCTCGGGCTGGTCAAGCTCGGACCAGTCGAGTACCGCGCCGCGATAGGTTTGCCGGTCCTGCGGGTCCGGCATCGTGGTGGCGTCCCAGCCGTGGTCGGCGAACTCGGCCAGCCGGCCCTGGCTCACCGCGGTGGCCAGCTCAGGCTCCGGGTGCGAGGTGAAGAACGGCCACTTGGTGCGTGCGGCCCACTCCTCGCCCATGAACAGCATCGGGGTGAACGGCGAGGTGAGCAGTAGCACCGCGCCGACCCGGAGCAGGCCGTCGGACACCAGCTCGGACAGCCGGTCACCGGCGGCCCGATTGCCGATCTGGTCGTGGTTCTGCAGGCAGGCCACGAACCGCCAACCTGGCGTACTGGCCGGCTCGATCGGGCGTCCGTGCGGGCGGCCCCGGAAGGCGGAGTAGGTGCCGTCGTGGAAGAACGCCCGCTGCCACACCTTGGCCAGCCCGGCCAGCTCGCCGAAGTCCGCGTAGTAGCCGTGCCGTTCCCCGGACAGCAGCGCGTGCAGCATGTGGTGGACGTCGTCGTCCCACTGGGCGTCCAGGCCGTAGCCGGGATGGTCGGGGTCATCGGCCGGATTGATCATCACCGGATCGTTCAGGTCCGATTCGGCGATCAGCGGCAGTGGACGGCCGAGCCGGCCACTCAGTTCGGTCACCTCGGCGGCCAGCTGGGCGAGCAGGTGCACCGGGGAGGAATCGACCAGCGCGTGCACCGCATCCAGCCGGAGACCGTCCAGGTGAAGATCGGCCAGCCAGCCCAGCGCGTTGTCGATGATGAAGCGGCGTACCTCGGTGCTGCCGGGGCCGTCCAGGTTGACCAGGTCGCCCCAGGTGTTGCGGCCGGACTTGAGGTAGGGCCCGAACTTCGGCAGGTAGTTGCCGCTGGCCCCGAGGTGGTTGTAGACGACGTCCAGCAGGACTGCCAGGCCACGCTGGTGGCAGGCCTGCACGAACCGCTTGAGCGCGTCCGGGCCGCCGTAGGGCTCGTGCACGGCGTACCAGGCCACCCCGTCGTAGCCCCAGTTCCACACCCCGTTGACGGCGTTGACCGGCAACAGCTCGACGTGGCTGATGCCCAGGGCGACCAGGTGATCGAGTCGCTCGATGGCTGAATCCAGTGTTGCGCCCGGGGTAAACGTGCCCACGTGCAGCTCGTAGATCACCGCGCCGGCCAGTGGCCGGCCGGCCCAGGCCTGGTCGGTCCACTGGTGCGCCTGCTGGTCATAGGCCTCGGTCAGGCCGTGCACCCCGTCGGGCAGCCGGTAGGAACGGGGGTCGGGCACCGGCTCGGTCTCATCGTCGAGCAGGTAGCCGTACCGGGTACCCGGCGCCAGGTCCTCGCCAGCCCGCCACCAGCCGTCCCGCTCTGCCACGAGCTCGATCTCTCGGGTACCTGACTGGTCTGTTAGCTGTACCCGCACCCGTCCTCGATCAGGTGCCCACACTGCCGGACGCATCGCAACCGTCCCTTCCGCCTTGCTTGGAAGCCTGTTTGCTCAGGCCAGATAAGCTAGATCTCGATCAGTTCAGCAAGCAGAGCAGTGCCACCGGGTACTGCGACAGCAAGTCGGCCAGCGGTGCCCGGCCGGATCTCCGCGCCCCGGTGAGCAGATCCTGGTAATCGCCGCCGGGCAGTTCGAGCGCCGATTGGCGCCAGCCGCCGGCGGCTTCGAGCCGGACCGGCAGCCGGGTAGCCACCGCGATCAGGCCGCCCCGGTCGAAGGCAACCGCGTGCTCGCTGGCCGGGCCGGCGGTCAGCAGCGGTTGGTAGCCGGTGAGCAGCTCCGGCCGGTCCCGACGGGCAGTTAGCGCCTGCTGGGTCAGCCATAGCTTGGCCGCGCCGGTGCCGTCCACCGGCGGTGGGCCAGATTGCAGCTCGGCGAGCATCCGGGCCCGCTCGGTGAAGTCGACCGTTCGTCGATTGTCTGGATCTACCAGGGAATAGTCGAACAGTTCGGTGCCCTGATAGACGTCCGGGACGCCTGGAGCCATGAGCTGCAGCAGCTTCTGGCTCAGGCTGTTCGACCAGCCGTACGGGGTGATCCGGTTGATCAGGCCGTCCAGCAGCGCGTGCAGCTGCGGGTCGTCATAGGCCCGGTCGACCGCGGCGTGCACGCCGGCTTCGAAGCTGGCGTCCGGATCGCGCCAGCCGGTGCCCTCGGCCGCCTCGCGCATCGCCTTCTCGGCGTAGGCATGCATCCGCTCGCGCTCGATCCAGCCGGCACCGGCGAAGGATTGCCAGAGCAGGTAGCCGAAGGCCGGGTTGTCGATCGGGCAGGCCGCGATGAGCTGGCCGGCCACTGCGTACCAGTCCTCACCGAGTTCGGGCAGCACCGCCAGCCGGGCCCGGACGTCCTCGGATCGCTTGGTGTCGTGGGTGGACAGCGTGGTCATGGTCTGCGGGGACCGCCGCTGCCGGTCGAGCTGGGCGGCGTGGAATTGCTCGATGGTGCAACCGAAAGCGCCCGGATCGCCACCCACCTCGTTGAGCCCGATCGCACGGTTGTACCGGTAGTAGGCAGTGTCCTCGACGCCCTTGGCCATGATCGCGCCGGTCGCCTGCTCGAACCGGACGGTGCATTCGCGATCGCCGCCGGCCAGGATCGGCAGCAGTTCATTGATGATCGCGGCAAGTCCCGGCTTGCGGTCGAGGGCCAGTGCGGCCGCGGCGGTCAGCCGCTCGGCACCGATCGGGTGATACGAGCGGTAGACGCCCATCGCCACGGCCAGCTCGACCAGCGCCGCGGTCAGCTGCCCAGCACTGAGACCCGGGGCCACGCTAGCGACAAGCCGGCCGATCCGGGCGATCTCGGCGGCCAGGATGGTGCTCGCGATCAGCCGCTTGCCCTGCTCGACGTGCTGGTCCCAATCCCGGTTGTCGCCGGTCAGCTCGGTGTAGCGCCGGCTCACCGCTGCCTCGGCGGCCGGGTCGTACAGCAGCGAGTTCAGCTCGGTGAGCGCGTCGTAGCCGGTGGTGCCGGCAACCGGCCAGTCGGCGGGCAGCCGCTCGCCCGGCTCGGTGATCTTCTCCACCGTGATCCAGGCCTGCGGCGCGGCGGCGGCCAGCCGCTGCAGGTAACCGGCCGGGTCGGCCAGGCCGTCCGGATGATCGATCCGGATGCCGTCGGCCTCGCCGAGCTCGACCCAGCGCAGGATCTCGGCATGGCTGGCCTGGAACACCTCCGGGTTCTCGACCCGGATGCCGGCCAGTTCAGTGACCGCGAAGAACCGGCGGTAATTCTGCGCGGTGTCGGCCTGCCGGTAACCGACCAGCTGGTAATGCTGGCGCTCGTGCACCTGCGCGGCGCTCGGCGGCCCGTCCTCGGTGGCCTCGTCGGTACCCGGAGCGATCGGGAATCGATTTTCGAAATAACGTAATTCGCCATCGGCCAGGCTCAGCTGGTTCGGCTCGAAGTCATCGCCGAGCACCGGCAGCAGGATTCGCCCGTGGCCGGCGGCCCAGTCCACATCGAACCAGCTTGCGTAGGGCGATGCCTCGCCGAGGCGCAGCAACTGCCACCAGGCCTCGTTCTGGGCAGCGTCGGCCACGCCCATGTGGTTGGGCACGATGTCGATCACGACCTGCAACTGATGTGCCCGGGCCGCGGCAGCCAGTGCCTGCCGGCCGTCCTCGCCGCCGCGTTCGGGATCGACCCGCAGGTGACTGGTGATGTCGTAACCGTGGTCCGAACCCGAGCTTGCCTGCAGGATGGGGGACAGGTAGAACGCTCCGGCGCCCAGCTCACGCAGGTAACCGGCCAGCTCGGCGGCCGCGCCCAGGGTGAGCCGCGGCCGGATCTGCAGCCGGTAGGTCGAGCAGGGTGGCGAGCCGGTTGGCTGGCTCATCAGCTGATCCTCTGCACGACCACCAGGGTGCGGGGCTGGACGGTCAATGCGGCACCGGCCTCGATCGGCTTGGCGTCGCTCACCTCGGTGATCGCGGTGTCGAGCACCACCTGCCAGCTGATCTCCTCGCTGCTCCCGGGCAGGGTGAAGTCCAACGGCTCATGATGGGCCGAGAAACACAGCAGGAACGAGTCGTCGGTGATCGGTTCGCCGCGATCGTCGGTGCCCTGGATGCCGGCGCCGTTGAGGAACACCGCGATTGCCCGTCCGAAGCCGGAATCCCAGTCCTCATCAGACATCAGGCTGCCGTCCGGACGGAGCCAGGCGATGTCGGGCAGGGCCGCCTCGCCCGGGCCGGTACCGGGCCGGCCGTCGAAGAACCGGCGCCGGCGAAAGGTCGGGTGCTCGCGGCGCAGGGTGGCGATTTCGCTGGTAAAAGCAATTAATCCAGCATCGGCGGAGTCCCAGTCGATCCAGCTGAGTTCGCTGTCCTGGCAGTAGCCGTTGTTGTTGCCCTGCTGGGTGCGGCCGAGCTCGTCGCCGTGGCAGATCATCGGAACGCCCTGGGACAGGAACAGCGTGGCGATGAAGTTGCGCTGCTGGCGGGCGCGCAGCTCAGCGATTTCCGGATCGTCGGTGGGGCCCTCGACACCGCAGTTCCAGGACCGGTTGTGGCTCTCGCCGTCGTTGTTGCCCTCGCCGTTGGCCTCGTTGTGCTTGTCGTTGTAGGCGACCAGGTCGGCCAGGGTGAACCCGTCGTGCGCGGTGACGAAGTTGATGCTGGCCACCGGCCGCCGCGCGGAGTGCTCGTAGAGATCGGCCGAGCCGGTCAGCCGGGCCGCGAACTCGCCGATGGTGGCCGGCTCGCCGCGCCAGAAGTCGCGGACGGTGTCGCGGTACTTGCC
>JBDSAN010000168.1:0-3431 GCA_039922115.1 Jatrophihabitantaceae bacterium | reverse complement strand
GACCCCGGTGAAGATGGTCGGCGGGAACCAGAATCCCCTTTCTGGCAAGGTGCATTCCGGCGACCAGCGAGTGGCACCCTCGGCGTCGCCGGAATCGGCCAGCGCGCGCACCCGGGCCAGCTGGGCGGCCGAATTGATCGCGCCGATATCGGTGTTCTTGTCCAGCGGGTCGCCGAGGCGCAGGGTCTGCAAGCGCTGTTGCAAAGCCGCGACCACCTCGTCGTGCACCGATTCCTGCACCAGCAACCGGGAACCGGCGCAGCAGACGTGCCCCTGGTTGAAGAAGATCCCGTTCACGATGCCCTCGATCGCCTGATCCAGCGGGGCGTCGTCGAAGATGATGTTGGCGGCCTTGCCACCCAATTCCAGCGACAGCCGTTTGCCCGAGGCTGCAACCGACTTCTGGATCATCTTGCCGACCCCGGTGGAGCCGGTAAAGGCGATCTTGTCCACGCCGGGGTGATCGACGATGGCCTGGCCGATGGCTGGTCCGCCGGGCAGCACGTTGACCACGCCGGGCGGCAGGTCGCACTCGGCGATGATCTCGGCCAGCGTGATCGCGGTCAGCGGCGTGGTCTCGGCGGGCTTGAGCACCACGGTGTTGCCGGTGGCCAATGCCGGCGCGATCTTCCAGGCCGCCATCAGCAGCGGGAAGTTCCACGGGATGACCTGGCCGGCTACCCCGATCGGGCGCGGGTCCGGCCCGTAGCCGGCATAGTCCAGCTTGTCGGCCCAGCCGGCGTAGTAGAAGAAGTGCGCGGCCGCGGTCGGGACGTCCACGTCGCGCGATTCCTTGATCGGCTTGCCGTTGTCGAGTGACTCCAGCACGGCAAGCTCGCGGCCCCGCTCCTGGATAGCGCGGGCGATCCGGAACAGGTATTTCGCCCTTTGCGCGCCGGGCAGTTTCGACCAGACGTCGGTGTAGGCGGCGCGGGCCGCGGCCACCGCATCGTCCACATCTGAGGTGTCGGCCTCGGCGACTTCAGCCAGCGGTTGCTCGTTGGCCGGGTTGATGGTCTTGATCGGCTCGCCCCGGCCGGCTCGCAGTTCGCCGTTGACGAACACCCCGTAGGACGATTTCAGCCTTGCAATATCGGCAGATTCTGGTGCCGGTGCGTATTCGAACGCGGTCACAGTACGATCCTTCTGCTCAGTCGATGGTCACGTAGTCGGGGCCGTCGTAGCCGCCGAGGGTGAGCTTGTGCCGCTGCTGCAGCAGGTCGTTGAGCAGGCTGGACGCGCCGAACCGGAAGGTGCTCGGATGCAGCCAGCGCGAGCCTGCGACCTCGTTGACCATCACCAGGTAGCGCACCGCCTCCTTGGTGGTGCGGATGCCGCCGGCCAGCTTCACGCCGCGTACCTCGCCGGTCCGGGCGGCGAAGTCGCGCACCGCCTGCAGCATCACCAGCGCGACCGGCGGGGTGGCGGCCGGGCTGATCTTGCCGGTCGAGGTCTTGATGAAGTCGCCGCCGGCCAGCAAGGCCAGCCAGGACGCCCGGCGCACCGCATCGAGGGTGACCAGCTCGCCGGTTTCCAGGATCACCTTCAGGTGGGCGGCCTTCTCACCGGTCCCGCAGGCGGCCTTCACCGCGACGATCTCGGCGAACACCCGGCTGTACTCACCGGCCAGGAAGGCACCGCGGTCGATCACCATGTCGACCTCGGTGGCACCGGCCGCGACCGCTTCGGCAACGTCGACCAGCTTGGTCGCCAGCGAGGCCCGGCCGGACGGGAACGCGGTGGCCACCGAGGCGATCTGGACGTTGCTGCCGCGCAGCGCCTCGACCGCGGTGGCGACCAGATCGGGGTACACGCAGACCGCCGCGGCCGCCGGTGCGCTGGCATCGGACGGGTCGGGCCGGCGGGCCTTGGCACACAGCGAGCGAACCTTGCCCGGGGTGTCGGAACCTTCCAGGGTGGTCAGGTCGACCATCGAGATGGCGGTGTCGATCGCCCAGGCCTTCGCGGTCGTCTTGATGCTGCGGGTCGCCAGCGCCGCGGCCCGTCCCTCGGCGCCTACCTGGTCGACGCCGGGCAGGCCGTGCAGGAACCGGGTGAGGGAGGCGTTGTCGGCGGCCAGTTCGCCGGGCACCGCGGTTAGCGCCGGCGGGCCGGTCAGCTTGGGGGTCAGGGTGGCACTCACCGCGCCAGTCTAGGACTTCGCCCGGCCGGTCGGCCTCGTGCCGGTGTGCCGTCCGGCTGCTGGCGCACCCGCTAGGCTCCTGCGCGTGCAGACCGTCGTCGTGGACCACCCGATCGTTCGCAGCCGCCTGTCGGTGATGCGGGACGAGAATTCCAGCAATGCCGAATTCCGCGCGGCATTGCGCGAGCTGTCCACCCTGCTGGTGTACGAGGCAACCCGCGAGCTGCCGGTCACCGAACTGCCGCTGATCACCCCGGTCGGGCCGACGGTCGGGGTCACCCTGGCCAACCCGCCGCTGCTGGTGCCGGTGCTGCGAGCCGGCCTGGGCATGGCCGAGGCAGCGTTCAACCTGCTGCCCGAATCGCAGATGGGCTTCGTCGGCCTGGCCCGCGACGAGGTAACCCACCAGCCCAGCGCCTACATGGCCTCGTTGCCCGACACCCTGGCCGGCCGTCCGGTGCTGGTGCTCGACCCGATGCTGGCCACCGGCGGATCGCTGGTGCACTGCTGCCAGTTGCTGGCCTCGCGGGGTGCTGACGACATCACCGTGATCTGCGCGCTGGCCGCCCCGGAAGGCATCCAGACCGTCGAGGCCAGCGGGCTGGCCGCTCGGCTGTTCACCGCCAGCATCGACGAAGGACTCAACGCCAACGCCTATATCGTGCCCGGCCTCGGCGATGCGGGTGACCGGCAGTTCGGACCTCGTTAACCGCTTTCGTAGCGCGCTATCAGCCAGTTCGCGCAGTCAGCTGACATTTCGTCGAGTAGTCCGAGAATTCCTGATGTCCAGGTATCAAAAAGACTTCCCTCAGCCTCCTCAGCGTGTTCCCATGCTTGGAGTATTTAAATGAGCTGGCGCGTTGTGTGCAGGCATGCAACCGCACGGCCCCGTAGCGCGTCATAGCAGTAGGCGGCGCAGCGTTGCCGGCAGCGAGCTAGGAGTAGCCCGAATGTTCGAAGAGGTCCCGCAGGTCCGGCGCGGGCTCGGCAGGCTGTCTGCCTTCCGGGTCGTGCTCGGCCCCTTCGCGATCGGCGGCGGCGTGCTGCTGGCAACCGTGGGGGGATCGGTTGCCGTCGCGGCCACCGTCATCACCGCGTCCTCGATCGCCACCAACGACGTGCCTGCCCGGCCGCGGCCAGTACCGCAGCTCACGGCGCCCAGCGTGGCCAACCATTCGAGCTCGGCGGCCGGTAAGAATTCAACCGTGCCGGTCGCGCCCGGCCAGCTGAACCCGATCCAGCTCGGCACCCCCAGCCCGGCCAACACCAGCCCGGCCAACACCGAGCC
>JBDSAN010000167.1:0-6166 GCA_039922115.1 Jatrophihabitantaceae bacterium | reverse complement strand
ACGGCGTCAGGTCACCGGTGGTCGGGATCGGCACGCCCAGATCGTCGTGCAGTTCCCGGTAGATGTTCTGCAACGACCGCGGCACCGGCTGCACGTCCGGGGCCACCGAGAAGGACAGCCCAACCGGATGCCCCGGCGTCGGGTACGGGTCCTGGCCGACGATCAGTACCCGGACGTCGGCGAACGGCTGGCTGAACGCCCGCAGCACCCGGTCCCCGGCCGGCAGGTACTTGCGACCGGCCGACAGCTCGATCCGCAGGAAGTCGCCCATCGCGCCGATTTCACCGGCGACGGGTTGCAAAGCCCGGGCCCAGCCCGCTTCGACGAGTTCAGTTAACGGGCGGGCGGGCACGATGACATACGCTATCGTTGCCGCCCCGAAATGAGCCGGCTACCCCCGGCCACTACGCTTTTTGGTGCCGGCGCAACGGCCCCGGCACCGTCGGTCAGGAATGGCATGGGCAACTACACGATCACCACGCTCGGGGCCGCCACCGAGCTGCTAGACCTGCCCTTCGACACGCCGTTGGCCGAGTGGGTGGATCCGAGAATCGTCCAGGTTCCACGCGGTATCTCCCGGCATGTGGTGCGCTTCGTGCGGGCTCACAACCAGATCTTCGCGTTCAAGGAGGCGACCGAGCGCTACGTCAAGCGCGAGCATCAGCTGTTGCGCGAGCTGGCCGAGGCCTCGGTGCCGGTGGTCGACGCCTTCGGCACCGTGGTCGACCGCAGCGACCATGACGGCCACCAGTTGGACGGCCTGCTGATCACCCGGCACCTGCCGTACTCGCTGCCCTACCGCTCGCTGTTCACCGAACGCTCGCTGCCGGACCTGCGCTCCCGGCTGCTCGACGCGCTCGCGCAGCTGTTCGTCCGGCTGCACCTGACTGGCTTCTACTGGGGTGACTGCTCGCTGTCGAACACCCTGTTCCGGCGCGACGCCGGCTCGCTGGCCGCCTACCTGGTCGATGCCGAGACCAGCGAGATCCACCCGCAGCTGTCGCGCGGCCAGCGGATGCACGACATCACCATCGCCACCGAGAACATCGCCGGTGAGCTGATGGACCTGCAGGCCGGTGGCTATTTGTCCGAGGATGACGACCCGATCGAGACCGCCAAGGCGCTGCAGCCGCGCTATGACAGCTTGTGGGCCGAGCTCACCGACGACGAGGTGTACCCGTCGGCGGAGAGCTACCGGATCGAGGAACGGGTCCGCCGGCTGAACTCGCTGGGCTTCGACGTGTCCGAAATCGGCATCCGCACCGAGGACGCCGGCCGCAAGCTGCGGTTCGAGACCCACATCGTCGAGCCCGGCCATCACACCCGGCGGGTGTACGCGCTCACCGGGCTGCGGGTGCAAGAGAACCAGGCCCGGCTGATCCTGTCCGACCTGGCCCGGTTCCGGGCCAAGTGGATCGAGGGCGTCGAGCACGACATCCCGGAGGACTTGGCAGCCAGGCGCTGGCTGGACGAGAAGTTCTACGGGGTGCTCAGCATGATCCCCCACGAGCTGCGGAAGAAGTTGCCCGACGCGGAACTGTTCTACGAAATCTCCGAGCATCGCTGGCTGATGTCGGAACGGCTGGGTCGCGATGTCGGCCGGCAATCAGCGGTCGAGGACTACGTCAAGACGGTGCTGTCGAAGCTGCCGGACGCTGGCGTGCGAATCTTGACCGAACCCACCACGGAGGAGATGCCGGTGATCATCGAATGAGCGGCGACGATGCGAGCTACAGCGGTCAGGTCGTGGTCGGCGGCCCGGCCGACGTGCGCGAGTTGCCGCAGCTGACCATCAGCAAGCTGGCGGTCGGTCCGCACTCGAACAACTGCTACCTGCTGCGCTGCCGCGCCTCCGGGGAGGCGCTGCTGATCGACGCCGCCGACGAGGCCGACCGGCTTGTCGACTATGTCCGGTCCGGCGGTGACCCGGCGGCCAGCATCCTGACCACCCACCAGCACTTCGACCACTGGCAGGCGCTGGCATCGCTGGTGGCCCAGACTGGCGCCCGGACGCTGGCCGGTAACCAGGACGCCGCCGGCATTCCGGTGCCGACCGATCGGCTGCTGCGGCACGGCGACACGGTGCACGTCGGTCAACTGGAGCTGGCGGTGATCGAACTGCGCGGCCACAC
The DNA here is from genome assembly GCA_039922115.1 of Jatrophihabitantaceae bacterium. Lineage (GTDB taxonomy): Bacteria > Actinomycetota > Actinomycetes > Mycobacteriales > Jatrophihabitantaceae > Jatrophihabitans_A. Next base: position 4,034 of record JBDSAN010000167.1, on the reverse strand, counting down.
GCCCGGCTCGATCGCGCTGCACTACCGCGATCCGGGCGGCACCGGGCACCTGTTCACCGGCGATTCGCTGTTCCCTGGCGGGGTCGGCAAGACCTGGCAGCCGGCCGACTTCGTCCAGTTGCTCGATGACGTGACCAGCCGGATCTTCGAGGTGTACGACGACGACACCTGGTTCTACCCGGGCCACGGTGATGACTCGACGCTCGGCGAGCAGCGGCCACACCTACCGGAGTGGCGCGAGCGCGGCTGGTGAGTAGTAAGCCACCGGCCAGGTCAGGCGACGATCGAACCCCTCTAGCGCGCGGATGAACGCCGGCTCGGTCAGCGAGGTGGTTGTCACCCTCGAGTTGGAGCTGAGCGCGTTGGCGACCGTGTGATAGTTGCAGCTAGCTAGCGGGTGATTACCTTCGCCAGAGGCTGGCGCACCATGATGCCGGCCGCGTTCGTCAAGATGTCGACGGCCGCGGTGACCTGGTCAGCTGTAATGGCTACCCCACCGATGGTGGCCTTCATCGCGCGCTTGCGTGGCGGCATCGCGCCTCATAGGTCGATTCGGGTGAGTCAGAGCAGAAGACCATTGCGTATTTTATACGTTAAGTTGCTCTATTCGGACGCAACCATCGATGTTTCCTTCACCCGTTGGTGCCGGCGTGTCGACAAAGGTGTTTCTTCAAGCAAGCGATAACGTCGTTATGACTCTAGGAGGCTTAGGTGTCTGACGAGGCTGTGTTGGACGCCTTGAAACGCATCGACACGAAGCTCGGTGCGCTACTGGTCATTGCTGTAGATGCCCACCTGCGGAACACCGACCTCGCAAAGCCACGGCCACGGTCCATCGACCGGATGCTGGTCGACGTTGGGCTTTCGCAGGGCGAGGTGGCACGGCTATTGGGCAAGTCCACGCAGGCCGTCGGCCAGGTCCTCAACCGGGACAAGAAGGCCGCACCGACCACCACAATGAACGGGGCCACCGATGGCGACTGAACCGAGCGACCCGGCCGACGAGCTGGTTCGGCTGCAGGTGCTGCAGCTCCGGCGGTCGCTATCGAGCCAGGCCGAGACGATCATCGAACTCGGGAAGGCCGGCTTCTCGAACGCCCGCATCGCCGACTTGCTCGGTACTACACCGGCCACCGTAAAGGTGACTCTGCAGCGCAGCAAGAAGCGCGCTGGCCCGAACTCAAAGACAGGTGACGAGTAACCAATGGCTGCTGTACGTCGTGCCGCCGCAGAGAGCATCCCGCTCGACAAGGTCATGAGCGCGATCCTCGGCGTCCTCGTAGCCGAGCGAGAGGACCGGCTCGCGTCCCTCGACGGTAAGAATGGGATCGAGCCGAAGAAGACCGAGCTGATATTGGCGAACTCCGGCCTGTCGGTGCATCAGATCGGTGAACTACTGGACAAGAAGCCGGACACCGTGCAGAAGACGATCACCCGCGCGCGAGCGAAGTCCACCACCGGGGCGGAGTCGTAATGCCGGTCCGACGAGCCGATGGCGATGACCTGCCGAGCACCGACGAGCTGCTGCTCGGCATCCTGACTCTGCTGGCCGACGACCGCGAGCAACGGGTACGCAACAGCAGCGACCAGCCGCGTACCGAGCTGTTGCTGAGCTCAGCCGGGCTGAGCAACGAGTTCATCGCTCGGGCGCTGGGCAAGAATCCCAACGCCGTACGGATGCTGATCTCACGAGCCAAAGAGAAGTCGGCTGCACCGGCGAAGAAGTCCACGAAGACGGCCGACTAACTGTGCCCGAGACGCCCGAGCTATTCTCCGAAATCGCGAACCTGCGGGACCAGGTCGATGACATGTCGCGCTCTGTCTCCGCCATCGCTCGAAAGAGCGGCTGGAAGGATGACATCCTGCAAGCAATGGAGAACGACCCGACGCTTGCTCGGGTATTTCTCCTGGTCGATGGGCGCCGGACCCAGAACGACATGGTTGCCGAGCTGGCTAGAACCGGCCCGACAGTCTCTCAAAAGACGGTGTCTCGGAAGCTAGACAACTTGATCCAGGACTGGGACCTAGTACGGAGGACGACCAGGGGCAAGGAAGGCATCCAGTACGTACATACCTCTCTTGCCGCCGATCTCCGCATCGTCCGTGCGCTAGCGAAGCAACCCGCCAAGAAGGCCGCTGCGCGGAAGCTGCCGCCCAGGAAGGCACCCGGCGGATGATCGTAACGTGACGTCGTCCCCTGAGGCCCAGGCAATCCGGCAAGTCCTCAATCGGCTCCGCGATCGCGGCTGGCGCGGTGACCAAGGTGGCTGCGCTGCGAGCGTGATTGCAGCCGTCATGGCCGACCCGGCCGTATTCGACAGCCCGACCGAGTTCGCTGCCGCAGTTCCGGACACCTTTCTGCTCCAACACGGCATCAGCGCGGCTGACGTGGCTGCTGAACTGCGGCCGATCCGGGACGGGCTGACCGCGCTGTCCCAGAAGCAGCACGACTTGCAACGGCCGGCTCTGATCTCGATTGACGAGATCGACACGTTCGCACGAGTGAAGGAGGTGCCTGCTACCGGCGTGCAACACCTCTGCCCGCTGGACCTGCTGGAAGACGTAGTTGAGCAGATCATCGTGAAGGTCATCGGGGAACCGTTTACCCAGAAAGACTGGGGCGGCGAACTGGACGATCTGTTCACCCACAACGTGTACCTCGATGGTCGCGCTGTCCGCACCTCCATGCTGCTTAAAGGCCGCGGGCTGTCCACGGTTATGAAGATGAAGAACCTCGGCAAGAACGGCGACCAAGTGACGCGGATGGTGAAGCAGCCCGCCGACCTGTTCATTGTCCAACACGTCAACCGCATCGACGCGAGTGTTGTCGCACACCTTCGAGACTCAGTAATGGCGCGACGGGCCGAGGGCTACGGTGCCGTTGGCTCAATCTGGGACGGAGTTGCCGTAGCGAGACTAGGCGTGGCCTACGGCTACCTCGATGCCACGACCGGCCAGCTTCTATCTGGCGACTCCTCCACCAGCTGACGCACTGTGTCACGATGAAGTGGTGACCAGCAGCGGCGGGCCGCGGGTTCATATCACTGACCTCGGTGGCACCGAGCAGAGCGCTGTCCGCCGGATGCTTGACCTCTTCCGTGACCACGGCTGGTCGGATGTCTCCAACGCCGCCCTGGTCGCCGTGCAGAGACTGACTCGCTCGTCCAGCGGCCTGTCACCCACGACCCTGGCATCGAGCCTGCCCGACACGTTCTACCTGAGGAACTCGCTGACCCGGAAACAGGTCAGCACAGCGCTGTCCGACCTCGTGGGGTCAGGGACGCGACCAATCAGGCGCTGAGCGTAGCCGAGCTGCAACTAGTAAGGTCGCGGCCTGAGACTGGCCAGGTCGACGGGGCTGACCGAGGTTAGCCGCCAAGCGGGAACCGCCGCTAGCCTCCCGAACTGGCCGACCGGGCCGCATTCCAGACCTCCTGCTCCTGGCGCATCTTCCGGTTATGAGGAGCAGATCGACCTGCTCAACCTCGTTGACCATGTCGGCAACAACGCTTGGTCGAGGAACGGTGAACAGCGGCCGCACCTGACCGAATGGCGCGAGCGCGGCTGGTAGCCGTCCGGATGATTGTCCCGGCAATCTGGTCAGCGTCTGCCCGGTGTTGTAGCGAAAGCGCCCTCGGCTTAGAAGGGCGGATCGTCGGCCGCGATTCGTTCGGCCAGTTGCCGATTGCGCTGTAGTCGAGCGGCCCGCAGAGTGCGCTCGACCTCTTCGATCCGCAGCAGGTCGCCCGACCGCTGCGCCACCTCGAGCTCGCGCCGCCACCGCCGCACCAACCTTTCGTAGTCGGCGTCCTCACGGGCGTAGACATCCTCCACGGCAGATTCCTTCGGAGCAGGCAACTGGCTTATCGGAGTGGACGGGTCTTCGCACACGGCGGCGTAGTCGAACGTAGTAGCGATTATATCGCGCCAGCTTGCCGCTAACCAGCCTTGCGGTACCGCAAATGTCCTTGCCAACTTGGGATGAACCATGCAACTCGGCAAGTTGCGGCGAGTGGGCAGTCTTGCGGCGAGTG
>JBDSAN010000166.1:0-3602 GCA_039922115.1 Jatrophihabitantaceae bacterium | reverse complement strand
GTCGAGGACGTGGTCAACATCGGCGACAAGCTGCAGGTCGAGATCGTCGAGATCGACAAGCGCGGCAAGATCAGCCTGGTGCCGGTGAGCGCCGATGCCGAGGCGCCGGTGGCTGTAGCCGCCGAGTAGTACCGCCGCTTAGCAACACCGCTACCGCGGGCTGGTCCCGCGGCAGTAACGACAACCGCGACTGGGCGGGCGTCCGGACTAGCAGTCCGAACGCTCGCCCAGTGCCATCTTCCGGCCCGTTCGAACCGCCCTGGAATGTCGGCAACGATGCCTTGGTTGGAGCTAGCAGTTGCTCTAATGTCTAGTACTTCGATAGGTACTACAGATTCAGATGGAGGTTTGTTCGATGAACTATGCCCTTACCCGCCGCGCTCCGCGCGTGGTGTCGCTGGCCGTGGCCGTGACTGCCGCGATCGGCCTCGTGGGCTGTTCGTCGTCAGCATCCAGTTCCTCCGGTGGCAGCTCCAAGGTCTCGATCGTTGCCTACTCGGTGCCCAAGCCTGCTTATGACGCGCTCGAAGCCGCCTTCGGCAAGACTGCGACCGGTACGGGGGTGAGCTTCAGCGCCTCCTACGGCGCCAGCGGCGATCAGAGCCGGGCGGTCAGCAACGGCCAAAAGGCCGGCTACGTTGCCTTCTCGATCGAGCCGGATCTCACCAAGCTGGTTCCCAACTTCGTCGATGCCGGCTGGGATTCCGGCCCGACCAAGGGACTGGTCTCCGATTCGGTGGTGGTGATCGCGGTTCGCAAGGGCAACCCGAAGCACATCACCGGTTGGGACGACATCGTCAAGCCGGGTGTCAAGATCGTCACGCCCGATCCCGGATCATCCGGTTCGGCCAAGTGGAACCTGCTTGCAGCCTTCGCGCACGGCTACATCAACGGTGGCGGCGAGGCCGGCGGTGAGGCGTACCTGAAGAAGTTCGCGGCCAACATCGCCAGCAAGCCGGCCAGTGGCAGCAACGCAACCCAGACCTTCCTGTCCGGGACCGGTGATGTGCTGATCTCCTATGAGAACGAGGCGATCAGCGCACGGCAGAAGGGGCAATCGCTGGACTACGTGCTTCCCGCGGACAGCTTCCTGATCGAGAACCCGGCAGCGGTGACCAAGAAAGCCCCGCAGTCGGCCAAGGATTTCCTAGCCTTCGTCGAGAGCGCGGCCGGCCAGCAGGTCTTTGCGAGCAAGGGTTACCGACCGGTGTCGGCCGGCGTACAGCCGGGCACAGTGACCGGTGCCAACGACCCGAGCGCCCCGTTCCCGACCGTGCAAACCCTTACCAAGATTACTGATCTGGGTGGCTGGTCGGTGGTCAACAAGAAGTACTTCGACAAGACCGATGGCATCATCACCAAGATCCTCAGCAGTTCCTGATGAGTTCGGTCCTCCAACCGCCGGCCGCGCCGGTCGCGCCAGCGCGGATCGGCCGTGCGCGACCAGCTCCCGGCCAGCGGTTGGGCACGGCGTCCGGGGCTGGGCTCGGGCTGGCGGTGCTGTGGCTCAGCCTGCTGGTGCTGCTGCCGCTGGCGGCGGTGGTGGGCAAGGCCAGCGGTGCAGGATGGTCCGGTTTTGCCAGCGCATTCACCAATGCCGAAGCGTTCGATGCGATCCGGCTGACGGTGCTGAGCTCGCTGGCGGTCGGCCTGTTCAACGCGGTGATGGGGACGGTGATCGCCTGGGTGCTGGTGCGTGACAATTTCGTGGGCAAGCGGCTGCTGGAAATCCTCATCGACCTGCCGTTCGCGCTGCCGACCATCGTGGCCGGCCTGGTGCTGCTGAGCCTGTACGGCCAGCAGAGCCCGATCGGCATCAACGCCTACGGCACGAAGCCGGCGATCGTGCTCGCATTGCTGTTCGTCACGCTGCCGTTCGTGGTGCGCTCGGTGCAGCCGGTGCTGCTCGCGCTGGAAACCGATGCCGAGGAGGCTGCCCGGTCGCTCGGGGCCAGCCCGCTGACCTCGTTCCGGCGGATCGTGCTGCCGGCGCTGCTGCCGGCCATCGCCTCCGGGGCGGCGCTGGCATTCGGCCGGGCGATGGGGGAATACGGGTCGGTGGTGCTGATCTCTGGCCAGCTGCAGTACAAGACCGAGGTCGCATCGAGCTATATCTACAAGCAGGTGCAGGACGACGACCTGGCCGGGGCCGCGGCAACGGCGGTGGTCCTGCTGCTGATCAGCCTGCTGGTGATCGCGTCGCTCGGGGCGCTGCAACGGTGGGCGGCCAGGCGTGGCTAGCGCCTCGACCGGGTCGTCCGAGCGTTCGAGAATAGCGCTGCGGCTGCTGGCGATCGGCTATGTCGGCGTGCTGGTGGTGCTACCGCTGGCGGTGGTGTTCTGGCGAACCTTCGATCAGGGTGGCAGCGCCTTCGTCACCGCGGTGACCGGATCAGAGGCAGTGCACGCCTACCGGCTGACCCTGGTAGTGGCCGGCAGCGCGGTCGTGCTCAACACCATCTTCGGGGTGGGCACCGCACTGCTGATCGCGCGGTTTCGCTTTCCGGGCAAGGCCATTCTCAACGTGGTGATCGACCTGCCGGTCTCGGTGTCGCCGATCGTGGTCGGCCTGGCACTGATCCTGGTGTTCGGCTGGCAGACCGGCTGGTTCGGCTCGGCCCTGCAGAGCGCGGGCTGGCAGGTCATCTTCGCCACCCCGGGCATGATTCTGGCAACCACCTTCGTCTCGTTGCCGCTGGTGCTGCGAGAGGTGCTGCCGGTGCTGTACGAAGCCGGCTCGGAGCAAGAACAGGCGGCTCGCTCGCTCGGTGCCAGCGCGCCGCAGCGACTGCGCCGGATCACCCTGCCCACCATCAAGTGGGCGCTGGCTTACGGCGTCGTGCTCAGCATCGCCCGCTGCCTCGGCGAGTTCGGCGCCGTCCGGGTGGTTTCCGGTGATGTGGTGGGCCAAACTCAGACCGTCACGTTGCTGGTGGACGGCCGGGCTGAGCAATTCGAGCCCGGCGCCTATCAGCTGTCGGTGGTCCTGATCCTGGTCGCGGCGCTCTGCATTGTCGCGATCTCGCTTATCCGTCCGAAGGAAACCAGCTGATGGGAATCACGGCAGAGCGCATCGTCAAGCGGTTCGGCGACTTCATCGCCCTCGATGACGTCAGCCTGCAGGTGGACAGCGGCCAGCTGACCGCGCTGCTCGGGCCGAGCGGCGGCGGCAAGTCCACCCTGCTGCGAATTATCGGCGGCCTGGAAGACCCTGATTCCGGCTCGGTGATCATCGACGGTGTCGAGGCCACCGGCATTCCGGCCCAGCGTCGCAACGTCGGGTTCGTGTTCCAGCACTACGCGGCCTTCAAGCACTTGTCGGTGTATCGCAACGTCGCCTTCGGCCTGGAGATTCGCAAGCGGCCGAAGGCTGAAATCCGGCAACGGGTCGGCGAGCTGCTCGACCTGGTGCACCTGTCCCAGTTCGCCGACCGGCTCCCGGCCGAGCTGTCCGGCGGCCAGCGGCAGCGGATGGCGCTGGCCCGCGCGCTCGCGGTGGAACCGAAGGTGCTGCTGCTGGATGAGCCGTTCGGCGCGCTGGATGCGCGCGTGCGCGTCGAGCTGCGGCGCTTTTTACAAGAGCTGCACGGCAAGGTCCCGAC
>JBDSAN010000165.1:0-7527 GCA_039922115.1 Jatrophihabitantaceae bacterium | reverse complement strand
AGCGGCGTTGGCCGGGGTGTCGGCGGAGTCGGCCGGCTTGTTGTGCCTGGTAGAGCGAGATCTGGGTGCGGAGCTGTCGGAGCTGGGCGTAATCGGCTCGGCCTGCCGCGGCTGGATGCGTCGGCGGTGGAGTCGGGGCGGGTTGATAGTCGGCGGGGCAGTGGTGCAGCTGGAGGCAGGTAGTGGGTGCCGGCCGGTCAGGCTGCGGGTGGCGGGCGACCAGGTGGGGGAGCAGGACGTAGCGGTCGGACTCGGCGACCTGGTCGATGGCGTACTCAGCAGCGTCGAATAGCCGGCTGCCGGTGTCGGTGGGTAGGCGCAACACGTCGCGGCGGCATCGGGGGCAGACCGATCGTCCGAACATGCTCATCGGCGCCGGCCACCGCGTGCGCGGCCGCGCCGCTGGCCACCCGCCGGCCACCGCCAGTGCGGCGGCGGTAGCCGGGTCGGATCCGGGCCGGCCGTGGTGAGCATGCGCGACAGTATTGGCTCGGCCGGCGGCCGCGACACAGCTACCCGGCCCACGTGGCTCGGTCGGGCTCGGTAAGCAGCACTGCGCCGAGTCGATGCTGGAGCAGCTCGACTGCGGTGGCTTCCTCCAGGTCGATCCGCCAGTCAGGGGTGGGCGGGTCGGCAGCGTGCAGGATCTCGTCCTCGCTCGGTGCGGCTCGGCCGGGTAGGCGGCTGGCGATCCGGGTCATTCCTGGCCAGGCGACACCGGATCGCTTGGGGTAGATGACTGGTTCGAGCCGGTGGGCGATGCGCAGCATGTTGCGTTCGGCCCGCCAGGCTGCGACCAGGTCGTTCAGGCGGGTCGAGATGCCGTTGAGGCGCGCGTAGCGGGTCAGACTCCGACGGGTCAGGGTCCAGGCCCGGCCGGCTCGCCGCCGGAGCAGACCGGCCTTGTCGAGCTCGTTCACGGTCGCGTAGACGGTCCGCAAAGGCATTGAGGCGGCTTGGGCCAGCTCGGCCGGTGTCAACGCTTCGCCGGCGGCTTCCAAGCGCGTGTAGAGGCGGTAGGCGGTGCGGGGAAGCAGGCTGAATGCCGGGTGCACACCTATCGGCGCCGGCGGCAGCTCGTGATCTGCCGGGAGCTGCTCGAGGTAGGCATCAGGGATCCGTAGCTCATACACATCGGGGTCCAGACCGCGGTCGGACTCGATCAGCAGCACGAACGGGTCGTCCTCGCCGGCTAGCGCCTTCAGGATCTTCGCGACGCTGGAGGGTTCGACCACGGTGCCGGTACCCATCGACAGGTGCCGGACCCCGAAGGCCGGGTAGATGGTCTGGGTCCTGCGCGCGGCATCGCCCAGGGCCAGCAAGACAAGTTCGATGCTGTAGGACTTCTGGCTCTCCCAACGGCCGCCCTCTATGGCCAGGTTCAGCGCTGCTGTCCAGCGGCGCAGGTGGATGCGCGTGGAACTAGCCCCCCGGGCTCGTGAGCGCGGAGCGCTGGTGTGGATTCTCTGCAATCCATTCTCGGCCAGGTGGGCCTGGGCTCGGCGGATGTCGCCGGCCAGGGCCTGCTCGCGGTAGTGGCTGTATCTGGCCCGATACAGCTGAGCCAGGCCTGGCCACCGCCCGGCGCGGACCTCTGCGGTGATGTCGGCCGGGCTCCAGCCGTAGCAGAGGGCGTGCAGCACGACCGCGCCGCGGGCCTCCGACGGGCTGGGGTAGCGCTCGGGCGGGTAGATGCCGGTGGTCGCGATCGCGAGGTAGGTCTCAGCCAGTGGCCGGCGCGGGCCAAGATCCAGACTCGCGCCGGCGGCCGGGGCGTGCAGATCGATGTCCAGGCGCGTCTCGGCCGGTTCGGGTAGTTGAGCCACAAACGCCGACCAGGCGGCCGAGCTGGTCCGCCGATTCAACGCCGCTTCAGCCTGGCGTAGGGCAGTGATCAGGCGCTGATGGCCACCCAACCGGTGTGGTGAGCCGGGGGGGCGGATGCACCCGTCTGTCATGTTGAGCAGAGGGCCAGGATCCAGGCTCGGTAGAGCGCCGGACTGGCGGAGCCGGCGCGCCAGCGGCGCCACCTCAGCGAAGCTCAAGGCGTGATCTAGCAGCACGTAGACGTGGCGCCCGCCGCTGACACTCTCATCGACCAGGAACGAACAGCCAGCCTCAGCCAGCCACCCGGTCAGCCGCTCGCAATCACGCAGCACCGTTGCCCGACTGGCTTTCTTCTTGCAATCCAAGTCAAAACTGACACATCGAGTGTCACCGGCCGCGTCATACGTACGCACCGCAGCCGGCAGCGCCGGCCGATGCGCCGGGTCGAGTTTCTGCTCCCACGCACGCCGATACATCCGGCGATCACGAGAAACACGAACACGCCCCCCCGCAGCTACCGCAGGAGCAAACAGGTTCCAGAGGAGGTTAGGGTCATCCACCCGTTTCGGTGGGTGGCGAGTTTTCGGCGTGTCAAAACCAACTAGTTCTAGCCGAATGGCATTAGCAGACGTATGCTGGCTAGGCAGCGTAAGGCCTCACTCTCTTGACGGGAGCTGGGGCAATCGCCGAGCCGACGATGAGACGTGGGGCTTGGCGTAGGTCTAGTTGCGAGAGGCCGCCTGGCAGGGCGGCCTTCTTGCTTTTTAGCTCGCCAGTGACATCGCCTCCTGGGGGGCTGAACGGTATCCCTGTGGCCCGGGCGGCCAGGCTGGCCATGTAATCGTTGGCCGTCATACCTTCCGACGCCGCAGCTCGCTCTATCGCCGCTTTGAGCTCTGGCGCGAGGCGCAGCTGCAGACGCTCACGTTGCCCCTTCGAGGGCCGGCCTGGTCGACGATGCTCCATGGCTCGTAGCCTGGCATTTCTGCAGTCCGAAATCATGCGACACGCCGCGTCGACCAAAACCATTCCTGGCTGCAGAAATCACCGCCGGGTCTACAAGCTGTCGGTGGACTCGGGCAAGATATAGCCCGGCGGAGATCGAGCTCCGCCGGGCTATAAGTCAGCTATCAGGTGGTTGGCTAACATACCGGTGACACGACGCGATTGGCTAGGTACTGTCGGTCACGGCAGTAGTTGTTGACTGGGTGTTAGTTCCACTGAAGGTTCTTCATGGTTCACCTCACCTCCCTATCCCGCGCTGGGACTTGGCAACACGGAGAGGACGGGCAGGAAACTTGCTGCTTAAGGATGCGCGGTTGTGGCGGCTTTGGAAGCAGCCGGCGACGTTTCTGGCCGTGTTCGCCGTGGTCGAGCTCTCGGCCATCGCGATGCCTATCGCGCTAGGCACTCCTCGGATAAACCAGGCGGATCTCGGCACTGCGCTAGAGCTGTTGAGCCTGAGCTGCGCCTACTCACTGTTTACCCTGGGTTGGGAGCGGGCTCGTCGCCATCTGCTTTTTGGCACCACCCCGGAGGTCACGCCTGATCTGCTTGCGTGCTGGAGTTTCGCAGCTGCGCTCATGCTTCCTCCCTTGCTCGCAGGGGCAGTAATCGTGGGTGCCGCAATCGCCGAGTGGCCGGCCTACAACGCTGCAGGCGGATCTCGGACGCTTTACAAGTATGTATACGGCACTTCGAGCGTGATCTTGGCGGCTTGCGTAGCGAGTTTGGCGGAGGACCTTGGCAGGTGGATAGGTCCGTTTTCGTTGGTTCCGGCTGCGGTGGCGTGGATACTGACTCCCGCGCTGTTACTGGCACTCGGCATGGCCGCATCCGGCCAGTCTTCCGGCATCAGGCACTGTCTGCACCCTGGGACGTACCGTATCGAGGTCCTGACGATGGCTGTCGCGACTATCGAATACGTGTTGCACGTGACTGGTTGGGCCTCGCTGCTGTGGCTGTCCCTGCCTGCGGCAATCTTGTTTCAGCGGCGTTTTACCCACGAGGAGCTTCAGCGGGCTGAACGCGGCGGAAAACTCATATCCAAGCGTGCGTGGCGAGTGATCGCGACCGAGGTGGTCCAGGGATCGCCTGCGGCGGCTGTCATTCGGATTGACACAGATGACCCGGTGGCCGCGCTATCGGTTGCGCACGTAAATGCTGGCTGCGACATCGTTGCGAAGCACGACGACGGGCTCGTTGCCCTCCTCGTTGACTGTCCGGGCGAGCAGGCGGAGGCAGTAGCTCGCCGGTTGCGTATGGCCCTCCAGTCCCGCAATGTTGCTGCTGAGGTCTCGGTTGCGGCTAAGCCTAGAGATGGCTACTCACTTGACGCGTTGCTTGTTGTATCCGAAGCCGAGCTGGTCGTGAGGAAACCTTCTAAGCCTTCTACAACGGCCTGAGAACCGCCGTGAGCCTTGAGTTGCTCAACGTAGGTTTTAACGTCGTCAAGGGTGGTGTCCGAGCCGAACCGAGCCGCCGCCTGGGCCGCCCGCTCATTCGCTCGGTCCGCCTCGGAGACCATCGCGTAGATCAGGTTGTCCAGAGCACGTCGTTGTTCAAGACTCAAGCGGTTCGCGGCATCCGGCGGCCGCCATGGCTCCTCCAGCCCTGGTTGCTGGCCAGCTGCAAGGCGTAGCTCGACTACGGATGCCTGCGGAAGGACGTCCGCGAAGGCCTGAAGGATGCTCTCCGGCGGGTTAGCGGCATGGGTGCCGGCCAAGTACTTGTAGGTGGTCGAGTGGGCGACGCGGCCATCCAACGCGGTCACAAGGTCAATTGGCGACCAGGCGGCAGGCATATGGGCTCGGATGTAGTCCGAGAGGGCTGTCACCTTCGCTGTCCAATCGAGTCCTCGACCCTGCACCACGGGCGCAAGTCGCAAATCACCGCCCAAAGCCAATCGTCGCGTGTTAGTCTCCTCTCGGATCTACGTAGAGCCGAGAGGCTATCTGTACCTCGCCTTAACTCCAGCCTATGTGGACGCGGAGTCGATTGGAAGGCACGGATGGAGGGTAGCGGCCGGTAGAGGTAGATGAGCGCGGGAGGCTAGGTGACGGAGCAAGACATTGCAGCGGGCTGCTGGTACCTCTGCCCCTGCCACGACACCGGTCAGTGCCTTCGCGTGCGAGCTGCGCTGCGCCGGCTGCCACCGGCGCAGCGAAATCGCCCGGTCTGGGAGCCGGCGGGAGCCGGCTGCATGCCGATCGGGCGAGGCGGCGGAGGAGATCTCCGCTGGGGTGCTGGGACGGCTCGGAGGGCCACGTTGAACTCCGAGTTGAGGCAACCCCCTGCGATGGGCTTGGAGGCCGTGGTAACCCGCCGGGCCCATCGCAGGCCTTCAAAGACGGACGCGCGGCAGAGGGGAACACAAACCCCGGGGTCGGGTGAGGCGGTGGGCTGGTTCTTGGGGGGACCGGCCCACCGCTGCCGACGACAGGACGCAGGTTGCCCCGGCCTCTGGGTGGCACTCCATGGGCCGAGCGGTCATTAACCAATCAATGAAGGGCGATCACGTGACAAGTACGAGCCAGGCCGGGCGGAGTTGGCGAGACTTGCTGGCGGCCATAACGCTCGCCGCGTCTGTGGCGATCACTGCGCTTGTGGCCAGTTCGATGGTTGGGTCGCGATCAGCGGACGCAGCCAGCACTGGTTGCACTTCTGTGTGGGTAACGGCTCCCGAGGGCCAGCGCCGTTCGGTGTGCGACTGCCCGTACACCTACGAACTGGGCTGGCTATATCCGTTCGGCCGGTCCAGCTGGGTCGTGCGAGCGGATATCGCGTAACAGGGCAACAAGTAAGTTGCCCGGCCCTGGGTGGCACCCCGGGGTCGGGCGGTCATCAACCAATTTCCGATGAAGGGCGATTAATGACAGGCAAGAGTGTCCCACCTCGTGGTTTCCGGCTCAAGCGGCCTGGTGCGCGGTGGGCGTGGGCGGGGGTTGCCGTTGCGGTGCTTGGGGCGTCGGTGACGGTGGCTCATGGCGGCCCAGTGGGTGATTCCGTGGTGTCAGCGTTGCGTGGGCCATCGGCGGGCGCGGATGTGGCGTCGCCGTATCGGAGCGCTGGCGTGTATGTCTCGTCGGGTGCTGGCGCGTGGCACGGCCTATACAACGGAATCCCGGGCATCCCGATTGGCCACGCAGCCTCGTGTGTCACTCCGAGCGGAGGGGAGCCTGACAGCTTCAAGCACGATGGCCTCTACGGGCTGGTCGGTAGTCGTGTGTCAAATAATCGTTCGCTGACGACGGCGCAGCTGGCCTACGCATTCAAGGTGTACGGCGCTGATGGCAACAAGTCCGATGGTGAGGCCCTGGACGGGCTGGTCGAGGAGAACATCCTGGGCGGCTCCTACGTCCTCAGTTCTGCTGGGCAGGCGGCCAGGACGAAGATCATCGCGGCCGCCCGGGCCTACAGAGGGATCGTCCCGACGATCACCGGCCTGGTGACCTCGGCCAACGGCCGGTTCAACACCACCTACACGGCGACCGTGCACGGCGACGCGAAGACGACCTACACCCTCAGCTCGGTCGGGGCGAACTTGTCGACCAAGTCGGTGACGACCAGCTCGGCCGGCACCGCGATCTTCAACTATCTGGTGCCTGGCACGACCACCAGCCGTACGTTCACGATCACCGTGGGCGGTACGGTGTATTCGCGGATGGATGAGTACGCGGCTGTCGATCAGCCCGCCTCACAGTCCCAGACCGTGACGACCTGGGGGTCCGGGCCGGCCAATTCGACCGCGCGAGGTGCGGTCGACCCGTTCATCAGCGCCTCTATCACCAAGCTCACCGCCGGTGACGCCAGCAGGACACCGCAGGCCGCCACTTTCCGAGTCGTGGACAAGACGACCGGGCAGATCGTGCGGACCTCCTTCTCCACCGTGGCCGGCCGCCCCACCCCACTTGGTCAGGCATTTGTCCCATGCCACACCGACGTTTTCACCGAGACCAAGGCCCCAGCTGGCGCCTACATCCCGATCCCAGGGACCTTCACCGTGACGATTCCCTGCACTGCCAGCAACGGATTCTCGATCGTGTTGACCGATCCGCGGATACCGCTGGTCACGGTGTCGACGACAGCGAACTTCGAGCAGACGCCGTACGGGACGCAGTTGGTTGATCGGGTGACGTTGACCGGGGATGACGGTGAGGCGGGCACGATCACCGGCAGCCTGAAGCGGCTAGCTGGGGTGCGGTGCGCGGCCGCGACCGCGGCCCAATGGGCAGCCGCTGCCGTGGTCGGCACGTACAGCACTCCGATCGTCGGATCGTTCGGTGATCACAAGGGGAACGGCGTCTACACGGTGACCGGGCCGGTGCCGGCCGCGTCGGAGACGGGGGCGTGGGGATGGTTCGAGACTGCGAAGTTGACACCATCCGGCGCAACGGCGAGCTCGCCGTACGGGGCGCCGCACGAGTGCACGGACGTGACCCGGCCAGCCGCGGAGACGGTGGCCAGCGAACCGACCGGCCTGGTCGGTGACGCGCTGCACGACACGATCGCCATCAGCGGCCTCAGCCAGACCCCGGCCGGAGCGCCGGGTGCCGGTGGCCAGGTCACCTCGCTGCTGTACTTCATGCCCTACAGCAGCGACATCATGCAGTGCCCGGCCGCCGGCACCGACGCGGGCCAGCAAGCGTGGGCCGCCTACATCCAGAGCACACCCGCGGCGCTGCTAGAGAGTCAGAACCT
>JBDSAN010000164.1:0-7640 GCA_039922115.1 Jatrophihabitantaceae bacterium | reverse complement strand
GACGGCCGCGTCGGCGAGTGCCAGCCACCGACGCCGCTCTGCTCCGTGGGATGGTGGGGCAGTGCGCAGGCTGGCGCAATCCTCTGACCCGGTTCTCCGGGTCATCTCCCACTGCTAAGCCGTCGCTGCACCCCGTATCGTTCTTGCCCAAGACAGGAGCCACGCCGTGCTCGGCTTAGTCATCAGCATGATCGTAATCGGCGTCATCGCGTGCACGTTTCCCCGGTTGATAATTCACGCAAGGCAGGACATCTCGATACCGATGACCGGCGCCATCGGTATCGTCGGGGGCTTCCTGGACTACGAGATCTTGCGGGGGAATGGCGCATGGCGTAGGTGGGGACGCGGCGCCGCGCGCACAATCGGAAGGTTGGCCTGTGTCCGGGTTGCGTAACGGGTTCGGTACGGCTAGGGAGGCGGTGCGCACTCAGCTGTGGCCGCTGCCGGCGATCGGCGTCGTGGCTGCGGTGGCGATCGGGGTGGGTCTGCCGCGACTCGACGGCGACGTCGACGGTCATCTGCCGGCCTGGTCGGGGCAGTACCTGTTCGGTGGCGACGCCGATGCAGCCCGCACGGTGCTCGACGCAATAGCCGGCTCGCTCATAACGGTCACCTCCCTGACGTTCTCCCTGACCGTGGTGACCTTGCAATTGGCCAGCGGGCAGTTTTCACCCCGACTGTTACGAACCTTCACCCGCGACCTGTTCGTTCAGGCCACCTTGGCCTTGTTCGTGGCCACGTTCACCTACGCGCTGACCGTGCTGCGCACCGTCCGTACCGCCAGCGATGGCCAGGCGCTGTTCGTGCCCCGACTTTCGGTGACCTTCGGGTTCGTGCTGGCCATAGCCAGCGTGCTGGGGCTGGTGCTGTTCCTGGCCCACCTGGCCCGTCAGATCAGGGTCGAGACGATGCTTCGCAACGTTCACGCCGACGCCAGCGACATCGCGAACCGGGTCCTGGAGAAGGCCGAGCCGATCGGTGCGCAGTCACCCCTACCGACCCCGCCGGCGACGGCACGTGCCGTGACGGCGCCCGGATCAGGGTTCTTGGTCAGGGTAAACGAGCCAGCCCTGCTCACCGCCGCGGTCGACGCTGACGCGATCATCGTGCTCGACGCCCACCCGGGCGACTCGATGGTCGAGGGCACGCCCATCGCCTGGATCTGGCCCCGACAAGGCAGCAACTTCGACCCCGAGCAGAGCGCTCAACTGGAAGCCTGCCTCCGCGCGGCGGTCATGGTGGGCTTCGAGCGGACCTCGACCCAAGACATCGGCCTCGGGCTGCGGCAGTTGACCGACGTCGCGTGTAAGGCCCTCTCGCCTGGCATCAACGACCCCACAACCGCTATCCACGCTCTCGGGCACTCCGCCGCGTTGCTGTGCGAGATCGCCGGCCGCGCGCTCGGGCCACGGGTGATGACCGACACCGACCAGGTCATCCGCGTGGTGTTACGCCGCCCGGACCTAGCCGACCTTCTCGATCTGGCCATCAGTCAACCCCGCCGCTACGGAGCGCACGACCCGACCGTGCTCGCCCAGATCTATGTGCTGCTTCGCCAGCTCGCCTGGTCCGCGCCTCCTGATCAAGGCGACGTCATCCTTGCCCAGCTTGCCCGCCTGGAGGTGACCGCCGCGGCCCAGGACTTCGACGCCACCGAACAGGCCCGGCTGGCCGCGTGCGGCAGCCTCGTCCGGTCTGCTACCGAACGCCGCTGGGGGTCTATCGCGTAAACGGCACCTCTCTGTGTCAAAGCGGCCGGCGACAGAGAGGTGCCGTTCGCCGGACAGTCCCACCTCGGCGTGTCCACATCCTTCTGGGCGAAGCAGGTGACCGTGGGAGGCTGGTTGCGGTACCCGATAGGCCGGAAGGCCTGAGGCCGTTCACGACCGTTAGGATCTGGCTGACCTGCGCGGCCGGGTGTCGAAACGCCCTGGTGGATTTCCGTGGCTAGCGGCGACTTTCTTTGCGCTAGTCCCATGCCGGCACCGACCCTTGACCGGAGCCGATGATCTGCAGGTTGGTTGCGCGCAGTGCCGCCGGCGGGATCGCAGAATCCGGCCCGGCTACCGAACCGATCTGGATCAGCCGGCGTTGCCGCGGTCGACGGGGAAGGTGCCTGGTTCCAGCGAGGTGGCGGCTGAGACGTGCCGGCTGATACTGGCTGGGGAACCGGGCCGCGGCTAAGGTTGATTATCGAGATCGGCTCCGGCCGATTGGGTCGAGCGTGAGGACTCTCCTCGACCGCCCAGCTCCGGGTGTGCAGAGTCGGTTGGAAGGCCGTCGTGAGCTGGTGGGTGTGGTTGATCGTAATCGTGGTGGTGGCCGTGGTGGTGGTGGCCGGGGTGTTGGCGGTCCAGATGCGTCGTCGCCGGGGCGGGGTGATCGTGGACCCGGCCCAGTCGCCGCGGACCCGCGGACGGCGAGGTCAGCGATGAGTCGGTTAATGCGGACCTCGGAGGTGACTAAACGCCCGGTCGTCACGCTCGGCGGAGAAGATGTCGCCCAGATCAAGGATGTCGTGTACTCCGCTGGGGGAGGTGCGGTCGGCGGGTTCACCCTGGCCGGGCGTGGCCTGTTTTCTGGTCCGTCCAAGCAGGCGTTGGCGTGGGCCTCAGTGATCGCACTGGGCCCGGATGCGGTCATGATCCGCGACGAGGACGTGCTGGAACCGACTACGACAGTGCTGGATCAGTCCGCCGCCTCGGGCGGGTCGGGCGGGGACATACTGGGTTCGCAGGTGCTGACCGACAGTGGCACGGACCTGGGCACGGTCGTGGACGTCATCCTGCAAATCTCCGACACCGGCGGCGGCCAATGCGACGTGGTCGGCTACGAGGTCGAGGCCTCAGAAGCGCTCGGCACGAAGGGCACCAGGGTGTTCATCCCGCTTCCCGACACGCTCGCCGCCTCCGGGGATCACCTGATGGTGCCGGCGAGCGCGACCGATTTCATCGCGCATGACCTCGCCGGATTCGGCGCCGCGGTGCTGGCGTTCCGGCAACAGCTGGAGGGATCACGCTGATGTTGTTCTCCCAGGCATCGGGCCGCAAGGTCGTGAGCACCAGCACCGCCGAAACCGTGGGCCAGATCGCCGACTTCGTGATCGACCCGCAGTCCCACAGCCTGGTCGCGCTCACGGTGAAGAAGACCGGCCACGGCGACACCCTGCTGTGGACGCAGATCACGGCCTTCGGCGCCGACGCGGTCACCGTGCCGGGCGCAGACGCGATCATCGATGCCAACGACGCAGTTGCCGCGCTGGCCGGCAAGGACCGGCGCCTACTCGGCAAGCAGGTCCTGAATACCGCCGGTGAGGATCTCGGTCCGGTCGAGGATGTCGACTTCGACCCGGCCACCGGCCGGCTCGTCGCGCTGAGCCTGGTCACCGGCGCTATCGCCGGTGACCGGCTGATCGGGATCGGCTCCTACGCCGCCGTCGTACACCCTGTCTCCTAGGCCTCACCCGTCGCGCCGGCGGCGCGCTGGCCTCCAGATCCTCCAAGCACGTCATGGCCGGCTGGGTGGAGTGGAGGCTGGGTGCTGCGATCCGAGCGGCCAGGTGGCGTTGAGTTCCGCGCCCAGGAACAAGCTCAGGGTCATCAGATAGAGCCAGACCAATACGATCAGTCCGCCGCCGAGCGAGCCCAGAGTGGGGCTGAAATGCGCGGCGAGGGCGACATAAATCGGGAGCAGCCCGGTCGCCGCGCTCCACCCCAGCACGGTCAGGACGGCGCCGGGAGCGTTAGCTCGCCAGCGTCGTGGCCGGCGCGGGCTCTCCTGGGCCAGTAGCAGTGTCGCCATAAAGAAGACCATCAGCACGCTGACCGGCCAGCGTAGCCACACCCACACCGTCTGAAGCACGGTGTCAGCCGGGTCACCGCCGACCTGGCGGGCATGCCCGAGCAGAGGTCCCAGAGTGAATGCGGCCAGCAGCACACTGGCCAGAGCCAGCACCGTCACGGCAAGCACGACGGCGCGGATCCACTCTCGTCGCGGGTTGCGCGCCGGGACGCCGGAGATGATTGTCAGGCTGCGTTGAATCGATCTCATCCCGCGGGCCAGGACGAGTACCGCGACCACCGTCCCGATCCCGAGCAGGCCGCGGCTCGGGGTGCTGAGCAGCGAGTCGGCCGAATCAGCTGCCACGCCACCGCGGGTGGTGAGCACGACCCGCAGCAGCCTGGCCAGGTCCGCCGACACCCGCGGCGCCGCGTCACCGGCGAACGCGGGCCGCTCCGCCCGCAGCACCGCGACCAGCGTCAGCACCGAGGGCAGCAGTGCCAGCGCAGCGAAGAACGCCGCCTCGGCCGCGCGGCCGGTCAGGTCGTGATCCTTCGCCGCACGCAGCACCCGATGCGACGCCGCGAGTATGCCGCCCATATGCCAGACCCTCACCGGCCCGACCCGCCGTCGAGTGGTCAGCGCCGAAACCCAGCATCGAAGGCCCTGATCGGGCCGTATGACGCGCCAGTGACATCAGCAGGATCCACACATCAGATTGTGCCCGGTCACCAACGCCTCGCCAAGGCTTCCGTCGGCGGCCCACCCGACCATGCGCCCCGCCGTGTCACCAGGCCCTCGACCAGCCTTGGACCGATCGACGTGCGATCCGAACCGGCAGAAACACGGGCCTTCCAGCACGTCGGTCCCGGGGTCTGATTCCTCGGACACCGCGAAAGGAGGAGACCGCGCGCGGGAGGAGCACGCGATGCAATGATCCTGGCCGAACCGCCCATGCTCGCTCGCCACACCCGGCCAAGATCGCCGAATGGCCAGCGCGGTGCCGCGGCGCCCTCGCGCAGCTGTCCGGAACATAATGGCGAAGTGCCCATCCCCGGAGCGTTGGCGCGCCGAGTCAGCCTCGCAATCGCAGTCATCCCTCTGACAGCGGGGTGCACGGCCGCGCCGTCCACCCCGGCCGCGCCGTCCACCACGATCGCCCGTCCGCTGCGTCATCCACGGTCGCCGATACCGGCGCTGAACGACTTCCTGCCTTCCCCGCAGCCCGGCCACACCCCCCTTGCCGACACCGAGCACGACAGCAGACGTCCGTCAGTTCATCGACGCGGCGTTCACCGACGCCCAGACCGAATGGCGAGCCGGCTTCGCGCAGGCTTACGTCGTAGCCCATGAACTCGGTCACCACATTCAGCGGATCACCGGGGTCACCGCCCAGGTCGATGAACTCCAACGACGGCAACCGTCCGCCGCGAACTCGCTCTCGGTGCTCACCGAGTGGCAAGCTGACTGCTACGCCGGAGTGTGGGCGCACTCCACCTACCAGCGCGGACTGCTCGAAACCGGTGACCTCGACGAGGCGCTCACCGCCGCCGCGACCGTCGGCGACGACTTTCTCCAGAAGTCAGCTACCGGTTCCATTCAGCCCGAGCAATGGACCCACGGCTCCTCCGCGCAACGCCAGCACTGGCTGCGCACCGGCTATGACACGGGCAAGCCCAGCAGCTGCAACACCTTCGCCACGGGCACATCCTAAGGAGCGCTCCTACCCGGCAACGGCAGTCTTGATCGCCGATAATGGGTATTATCAGCGCACTGCGGGGGACCAGCGATTGACTGATTTCGACGACCGCATGTCGTGGCCTCAGCCGTGTGCTCGGGGCATCCCCATGCGCGGTCCGCGGCTTCGGGCGCGTGAACTTCTTCAGCGGCGCGGCCGGGCGTCGCTCAGCACCGGAGTCGGGGACGACCTCAACGGACGCGAGCGCGACCCTGACGCCTCACCCAGCAAGCTGCGCGGGTGGGTAAGGCTGGGCCTACCTGACATAACGCGCTGCGGTCGCGCCCAGCGCGGATCCTGTACGACTGCTACCCGGACCCCGACAGAATCAGAATCCGGTCCGGCGCAGTGAGTGCCACTGCGGCCTGCCTGCAGCTGCGGTGATATGGCCCCAGGTACATACGGCCAGCGGCGGTTGGGGAGCTGGCTTTGCGTTGCCCGCAGCCGACGATTACCAATGGTTGCAGCGAATCAGGGCACGCGGTGGTCACTGGTCCTGCTCCTGCAAGCATTGCCCGGCGTGGGCCAGGTGTCGACGCAGCAGGTCCTCATAGGCCCGTTCGGCCTGCGCAATTGCCGGCAGCAGCTCGCCGATGCTGCGGTACCGGTGCGGGGTGGTGGGGAAGGCTGCCGAGGCCCGCATCAGCACTTCGAGGTCGGCCAGGACCGTCGCGAGGCTGGCGTCCTGGCCGACGCGGCGGCGCTGGGTGCGCAGATGCTCGGCCAGCTCGGTGGTGGTGTCCCATTCCTCGCGCAGGTCCTCGGCGGCAGCCAGCAGGCTGGACAGCCGTAGCCGCAACCGGGCCGGACCGAGGTCGGCGGCCTGGTGGTGGCCGGTCACGGGGTTGTTGTCCTTTCCAGCAAGGCGATTGCCCGGTCCAGCGCGGCCCGGGCGGTCCGCATCTCGACCAGCAGCGCCTCAGCGCCGGCGGCTCGCGGCGTGGTGGACACGACGAACACCCCGACGCCTTGCTGCGCCTCCAGCAGGCCTTCGCTGACCAGCAGTGTCTGTGCCTGCCGGATCGTGTTCTGCGCGGCCACCTTGTAGTGCTGCTGCAACTGCCCGATCGACGGAAGCTGCCCACCGATCGGGAACTCACCAGCCACGACGCGCGCCCTCAGGTCCTCTGCCACAGCACGCCATCTCGCCATGCGTGATACTGTACCACAGAACTTAGCAGGGCGCGTGTAGTCAGTACACTAGTTGACATAATAACTATTATCGGCGCCAATGCGGACGAGCACCGGACGCCGTTCGTCGCTCGCTTCGTTTCTTGGGCTACCGGCTGACGTCGCCGATACAGCCGGGCAAGCAGCGAGCACCTGGGGCAGTTGCGCCGAATCGGTGAAAATTGAGCATTGACGGAGTGCCATTATCGGGCGACACTACCCATACATACATTAGTTGCACTTATATTGTGCACAGCCTCGGAGGTATCGTGCGGAGTCGTCGGGTAGGGTCAGCTGGAGCTATAGCGGCGTTTGTGGTCACGGCTGGGCTGATAATGCCAGCCTCGGCCTCTGCGGCTGTTAGCGGATCGTTGTCCTGCTACCAGAATGGTAAGAGCACGTTCGCGTGCGATCTCACCCTAGGCGGTGGCTACCCTCCGTATACAACGACGTGGACTACAGCAGGCGGGTACTCAAGTCTCGATTACACAGATACTTACCACGTGGAGGGCAGTTGCGGCTCGAAAATTTTTGCTTTCCACGTTACAGCGAATGTTACGGACGCCGCTGGTTCGACGTTCAGCAAGACCGCTGACCTGCAGTGCGTGTATGGCTGGACCCCAGGTAGTTGATGACCAGCCGCGCCCCGGGGACCCGGTACTCGTCCTTGGCGGCCGGTGAATCCTGACGTCGTGCCCGGACTTACTTGTTTGAGATCTCGCGGGTTGTCGGCCTCGTTGTGCGGCCCGAGTTCACCGAGTTCCACCGCGGACCTGCTCGTCGGCGACCGGTCGTTCGGTCCGGCCTGCAGGAAGCGGGCCCGCATACGGACAGAGCCGGTCGTTGGGCTCTCAGTAATCCCCGCACCCGGTTGTTCAATTGCCCGCTCGGCATCCGACGTGCGCTCGCGGCCTGGTCACAGCACCGCACGCCGGACCCTGTTTGAATCCTG
>JBDSAN010000163.1:0-7968 GCA_039922115.1 Jatrophihabitantaceae bacterium | reverse complement strand
CCGGCAAGACCGGCACCGCGCAGCAGCCCGACCCGGCCACCGGCCAGTACTCCAACTCGGTCTACTGGGACACCTTCGCCGGGATGGCGCCAGCCGACAACCCCCGGTTCGTGGTCTCGATCATGATCGACAACCCGGCACACGGCCTGGAAGGCGGGGACGTCGCCGCGCCGCTGTTTCATCACCTGGCCGCCTATGAGCTGTCCGCGGCCAGCATTCCACCGTCGGGCCGTGTGCCGGTGCTGGTACCGCTCACGCTGAACTGACCTGCCGTGACCGCCAACCAGTGTCATCAGCAGCACGGGCACCAGCAGCAACACCAGCACCGCCGGCGCACCGGTGCGGGCAGGGCGGAGTTGACCAGATGAGCGGATCGGTACCGTGGTCAACCGTGGTGCCCGCGAACCGAACGTCCGAGCTGGCCGGTGCTCAGCTCCGGCCGAGCCACCATCGGCCGCAATTGCTGACCGAACTGCTCAAGGTCGCCGCTGCCAGCTCGCCCGGCCCGCTGCCCGAACTGAGCGTGCGTGGGGTCAGCGCCGACTCCCAGCAGGTACGTCCGGGCGACCTGTTCGCCGCGTTGCCCGGCAGCCGGGGTCACGGCGTGCACTACGCGCCGGCCGCGGTGGCGGCCGGCGCGCTGGCGCTGCTGACCGATGTGTCGGGCGCGTCCGAACTGGCCGGGCTCGGATTGGCTGGACTGCCAACGCTGATCTCAACAGATCCGAGGGCGGTGCTTGGTCCGGTGTCGGCCCAGATCTATGGCCACCCGTCCCGGGCACTCGGCGTGCTCGGGGTCACCGGCACCAGCGGCAAGACCACCACCACCTTCCTGGTCCGGGCCGGGCTGGCCGCAGCCGGCATCGAATCCGGATTGATCGGTACGGTAGGGATATTTCTCGGTCCGAAGGTGGTGAAGCTGCCGTTCACCACGCCGGAAGCCCCACAATTGCAGGCGTTGCTCGCGGTTATGGCCGAGCAGGCGATCAGCACGGTAGCGATGGAGGTTTCCTCGCATGCGCTGCGGCTTGGCCGGGTGGACGGCACCGAGTTCGAGGTAGCGGCCTTCACCAACCTGTCCCAGGATCACCTCGATTTTCATACCGACATGGCCGACTACTTTCAGGCCAAGTCGCTGCTGTTCGATGGCCGGGCCCGGCGCGAGGTCGTGGTGATCGACGACGAGTGGGGCCAGCGATTGGTTCGGCCGCGCACTGTCACGGTCTCGGCTGAGGGCGCGCCGGCGACCTGGCAGGCCGGTCAAATTACCACCAGTCCGGACGGTTCTACCCGGTTCATGGTGCGCGGTCCGGGCGTGACCTTCGCCGCTGGTTGCCGGATTCCGGGTCGATACAACGTCGCGAACACGCTGCTGGCCTGCGCGATCCTGGCCGAAGCCGGCCTCGATGTGCCAGCGGTGGCCGGCGCGCTGGCCACCGCCCAGGTACCCGGCCGGATGGAGCGGGTGGACGGTAGCCAGCCGTTCCTGGCCGTCGTCGACTACAGCCACAAGCCGGCCGGGGTGGCCGGTGCGCTGCGCGGGCTTCGACCGCTCACATCGGGCCGGTTGATCGTGGTGCTCGGTTGTGGCGGTGACCGCGACCGCGGCAAGCGTCCGGTGATGGGTGAGGTCGCCGCCCGCGGGGCAGACCTGCTGATCGTGACCGATGACAATCCGCGTAGCGAGGATTCGGGTGAGATCCGTGCCGCGATGCTGGCCGGCGCCCGGGCGGTTCCGGCCGGTCAGGCCGGCCAGATCATCGAGCAGGGGGATCGGCGGCAAGCCATTCGGGCAGCGATTTCACTTGCCGAGCCTGGCGATACGGTGCTGGTGGCAGGCAAGGGGCACGAGACCGGGCAGGACGTCGGTGGCGTTATGCTGCCCTTCGATGATGTCAGCGTGCTGCGTGAGACCCTGCGCGATCATGGCTTCAGCGTTGCCGACTCTGGCGAAACTGCCACGGACAGGAATGTGACCGGTTCATGATCACGCTGACAGTGGCCGAGATCGCCGACCTTGTAGGCGGCCGGCTGGACGGCATAGATCCCGCATTGCCCATATCCGGCAAGGTGGAATTCGACAGCCGCAAGGTTGCCCCGGGCGACCTGTTCCTGGCGATCAAGGGCGAGCGGGTGGACGGGCACGACTACGCGGCTGCGGCGATCCAGGCCGGTGCGGTTGGCATCCTGGCCACCCGGCCGGTGCCGGCCCCAGCCATCCTGGTCGATGATCCGATCGTGGCGATCACCGCGCTGGCCAGCGCGGTCGCCCGCCGGTTGGCCGCCACGATCATCGAGATCACCGGTTCCAGCGGCAAGACCTCGACCAAGGACCTGCTCGCCCAGGTGCTGGCCGGCCACGGCCCGACGGTCGCGCCGCCGGAGTCGTTCAACAACGAATTGGGTTTTCCGTACACCGTATTGCTTGCCGATGCCGAGACCAGGTACCTGGTGCTCGAAGCGTCCTCGCGCGGCATCGGGCATATCCGGCAGCTGACCGAGATCGCGCCGCCGGCGCTGGCCGCGGTGCTCAACGTCGGCAGCGCGCACCTGGGCGAGTTCGGCTCGACCGCGGCGATCGCGCAGGCCAAGGGCGAGTTGATCGAGGCGCTGGACAGCACTGGCGTAGCGGTCCTGAACGCCGACGATCAGCTGGTCGCGGCGATGGCCGAGCGGACTGCCGCTCGGATCAGCTGGTTCGGTACCAGCCGGGTTGCCGACGTCCGCGCCGAGCAGGTGCGCCTCGACGATGGCGGCCGAGCCAGCTTCGTACTGGTCAATGGTTCGGACCGGGCGCAGGTGAGCTTGCAGTTGCGCGGTGAGCACCAGGTCAGCAATGCGCTGGCCGTTGCGGCGCTGGCCGGCTGTTGCGGGCTCGCGCTACCGGCCATCGCGGCGGCGCTGTCGGCTGCCACCGTCCGCTCGCACTGGCGGATGGAGGTCACCGATACCGCAGCCGGCATCTGCGTGGTCAACGATGCCTACAACGCCAACCCCGAATCGATGGCATCGGCCCTGTCCACCCTGGCGGTGCTGGCCGCCAACCGGCGCGCGGTCGCGGTGCTCGGCGAGATGGCCGAGCTTGGTGCCGGTTCGGCCGAGGCGCATCGCGATCTCGGTCGGCGGGTCGCCGAGCTCGGCATCGATGAGCTGGTCGTGGTGGGCGAGCCGGCCCGACCGATTGTCGAGGGTGCGCTGGGACAGCCCGGTTGGGCTGGTCGAGCGGACTGGGTGCCCGATAACGCAGCGGCCGCGGTGCTGCTCCGGGATCGGCTGGGCGCCGGCGATGTGCTGCTGGTGAAAGGATCGCGCGCGGCCGACCTGCAGCAAGTCGCGGCCGCGGTGCTGGGTTGGGCCGAGGTCGGCGACGGGGCAACCGGGATCAGCGAGCAAGCCTCGATATGAAGACGATCCTGATAGCCGCGCTGTTCGGCCTGCTCACCTCGATCCTGTGCACGCCGCTGGTGGTCAAATACTTCCGCAGGCAGGGTTTCGGGCAAGAAATCCGCGACGACGGCCCGAAGTCGCACCTGGTCAAGCGCGGCACGCCGACCATGGGCGGCGTCGCCATCATGGGTTCGACCATCGTCGGTTACGTGATCGCGCACCTGGTCGGCTCGTTCCGGCACGACTCCGGCCCGACCGCATCCGGCCTGCTGCTGCTGTTCCTGATGCTCGGTTCGGGCGGGGTCGGCTTTCTGGACGATTTCATCAAGCTGCGGCACCGGCGCAGTTTGGGCTTGCGGGCCAGGGCTAAATTCCTCGGCCAGTTGCTGGTCGCGCTGCTGTTCGGGGCCGGCACGATGATGTTCAAGAATTCGGCCGGCCTGACTCCGGCGTCCAAGCACATCTCCTACGTCCGCGATATCAGCGCGATCTCGATCGGACTGGTCGGCTTCCTGCTGCTGGCCTACCTGATCATCACCGCCACCACCAACGCGGTGAACCTGACCGATGGCCTGGACGGCCTGGTGGCCGGCAGTGCTGCGATGGTGATGGGTGCCTACACGCTGCTCACCTTCATCCAGTTCCGCAGCACCTGCCTGAGCGGTCACGAGCTGAGCGGCTGTTACTCGGTCCGCGACCCGCAGGACCTTGCCCTGGTGGCCGCCGCGGCGATGGGTGCCTGCTTCGGCTTTCTGTGGTGGAACGCAAAGCCTGCCCAGATTTTCATGGGTGATACCGGCTCGATGGCGCTCGGTGGGTTGATGGCCGGGCTGGCGATCCTGTCCCGCACCGAGCTGCTGCTGGTGGTGCTCGGCGGCCTGTTCGCGGTGGTGACGCTGTCGAGTGTGATCCAGACCGCCTGGTTCAAGTTCACCCGGATCCGCACCGGCACTGGCAGGCGGGTGTTCCGGATGGCGCCGTTCCACCATCACTTCGAGCTCGGCGGCTGGGACGAGGACACCACCATCGTCCGGTTCTGGATCGTCGGCGGGATGGCGGTCGCCTTCGGAATGGGCCTGTTCTACGCCGAATTCATCTCCCACGGCTAGCCGGCTGTGCCAGAACCAATCGACTTCACCGGGCCGGCCGACTTCACCGGACGCACCGTGCTGGTCTGCGGCACCGGCCTGGCCGGCCGGTCGGCGCTACGAGCGCTGATCGAGTTGGCGGCCCACCCGCTGGTGTGCTCGGACGGCCCGCTCGGTGAGCCGCTGCCCGAGCCCGCGACCTTTCTCGGCCCGCTGGCCGAGGTTCCCGACGGCGTGCAGGCGGTGGTTGCCTCACCGGGCCTGGCGCCGAGCCACCCGCTGCTGGTCGCGGCGGCCACGGCCGGCCTGCCGATCTTCAGCGAGCTGGAATTTGCCTGGCGGATAAGGCCAACCACTGCCGAGCAGGCCGGCCGGTGGTTGCTGGTCACCGGCACCAACGGCAAGACAACCACGGTGCGCATGCTGGAATCGATCCTGCTGAGCGCGGGCCGGCGGGCGCTCGCGGTCGGCAATGTCGGGGTGCCGGTCATCGATGCGGTGCGCGCCGAACCGCCTTATGACCTGCTCGTGGTGGAGGCATCCAGCTTTCAACTGCATTTCAGTACCAGCATCCGGCCGTGGGCCGGGGCGTTGCTGAACTTGGCCGAGGATCACCTGGACTGGCACGGTTCGATGGCCGGCTATGCCGCCGACAAAGCCAAGGTGTGGGCCGGCCGGCACGCGATCGGCAACGCCGATGACCCGATGGTCGCCGGGCTGCTGTCCGATGCCGATACCGACACCGAGCTGTGGTTCGGGCTGGCCGAACCGGCCGCCGGCCGGTATGGCGTGCACGACGGACTGCTGGTCGACCCGGCCGGCAATCCGCTGTTGCCGGTGAGCGAGATCCGGCCGTCCGGCCCGCACAATGTGGCAAACGCGCTGGCCGCGGCGGCGCTGGCGAGCACGGTCGAGATCACACCGGCCGAGATCGCGGCCGGCCTGCGCGCCTTCGTGCCCGATCCACACCGGAACCAGCTGATCGGACGGTGGCACGGGATCAGCTTTGTCGACGATTCCAAGGCAACCAACCCGCATGCCGCAGCCGCGTCGATGAGCAGTTACCAGCGGATCATCTGGATCGCCGGCGGCCAGCTCAAGGGTGCCGACGTCGAGCCGCTGGTTGCCGAACTCGCAAGCCGGCTGGCCGGTGCGGTATTGCTGGGCATCGATCGCGATCAGATCGCGCTCGCTCTTGCGCGACACGCGCCAGATCTCCCGGTGATCACGGTGTCCAGGACCGACGATGGAGCGATGCAGGACGCAGTGGCCGCAGCCACGTCGCTGGCTGGTGCCGGTGACGTGGTCCTGCTCGCGCCCGCAGCCGCGTCCAAGGACATGTTCAGCAGCTACCAGGCAAGGGGATTGGCCTTCAGCGCGGCGGTGCAACGGCTGCCGGTCACCGACGAGCAGGCCGCCGGATCTGCCTGCGAGTCGGCTGACGGTGGGCTGGCCCGGTGAGCGCGACCATGCCGTCCAGCCGCGAACAGGTCGAGGAGCAGCGGCCGCTCAGGCCACGCCGACGTTACCTGGAAGGCCCTTACGCTTCCGTGCAGTTGCTGCTTGCGGCAGGCTGCGGGTTGCTGTTCATCGGGTTGCTGATGTCGGCCTCGACCACGATCTCGGCGTCCCTGCACACAACCGGCGATGCCCCCTGGCAGCAGCTGATCAAGGAAGGCGAGTTCATCGTGCTCAGCCTGCCGGTGTTCTGGCTGGCGGTTCGGATGCCACCGGCTGCCTATCGCCGGCTTGCCTATCCGGCACTCGGGCTGGCGGTCGCCGCCCTGATCGGGGTGCTGATCCCGGGCATCGGGGTGACCATCAACGGTGCGCACCGCTGGATTCAGTTGGGCCCGCTCACCGTCCAACCGTCGGAGTTCGCCAAGCTGGCGATCCTGATCTGGGGCGCGGATCTGCTGGCGCGCAAGGAAACCCTGAAATCGTTGCAGTCGGCCCGGCACGTGCTGGTGCCGCTGGTGCCGGGCTTCGCCTGCATCGTGATGCTGGTGATGGCCGAACCTGATCTGGGCACCACCCTGTGTTTCATGCTGCTGCTGCTCGGCCTGCTGTGGATGGTTGGCCTGCCGATGCGCTACTTCGCCGGGCTGCTGCTGCTGGTCGCCGGCGTGATCAGCTTCTTCGCGCTGACCGAGTCCTACCGGCTGCAACGATTGACCACGTTCCTGCACCCGAATCTCGATCCGCAGAATGCTGGCTACCACACCTTGCAGGGGCTGTACGCGCTGTCCAGCGGCGGCATTTTCGGGGTCGGCCTGGGCCAGGGCACGTCCAAGTACGGCTGGGTGCCCAACGCCAACACCGACTACGTGTTCGCGGTCGTCGGTGAGGAACTCGGCCTGCTCGGCTGCGCGGTGGTGCTCGCGCTGTTCGCGCTGTTCACCTACTCGGCTATGCGAATCGCCTTGCGCAGCCGCGATCCGTTCGTCCGGCTGGTCGCCAGCGGCGCGGCAATCTGGATCGCCGGACAGGCCCTGATCAACGTCGGTTACGTGACCGCGTTGCTGCCGGTGACCGGCATCCCGCTGCCATTCATCTCCAACGGTGGCACTTCGCTGATCTTGACCTGCGCGGTGTTGGGCATGCTCGCCTCGTTCGCCAGGCATGAGCCGGCCGCTATCAAGGCTGCGAGCCGGGCCGCCGAGCGCGGGACGACGGCTCGCTGGGTGCAGCTGCTGCGACTGGGCAACCCGCGTACCGAGCCGGTACGGCGGCCGGCACCTGCCAAGCCAGCGCCCGCGAAAGCAGCATCGACCAAGCCAGCAACCGTCAGGACAGCGCCAACGAAGGCAGCACCGACCAAGCCAGCAACCGTCAGGACAGCGCCAACGAAGGCAGCGCCAACGAAGGCAGCGCCGGTCAGGATGGCGACCGGCCAGCGCCCGGTGCAAGCGGCAGCCGAGCAGGCCGATAACCGCCGGCGTCGAGGCGCGTGATGGCCGAAGCGCCAGCCAGCGGCTCGCGACGACCGCCTTCCGTGGTCATCGCCGGCGGCCACTCCGCCGGTCACATCGAACCTGCCATGAACGTCGCCGACGCCATCCGCCGGCTGGCACCGCAGGCCACCATCACCGCGCTGGGCACCGTTCGTGGCCTGGACACCGCGCTGATCCCGGCACGGGGTTACCCGCTCGAGCTGATCCCGCCGGTGCCCTTGCCGCGCAAGCTGAATCTCGCCTTGCTGCGCACGCCGGGCCGGATCGTCGAGTCGGTGCGGGCGGCCGGCCGGGTGCTCGATCGGGTGCAGGCCGATGTGGTGGTCGGCTTCGGCGGCTATGTCGCGGTACCGGCCTACCTTGCCGCCCGCAAAAGGAAGATCCCGATCGTCGTGCACGAGGCTAACGCCCGGCCCGGGGTGGCCAACCGGCTGGCGGCGCGGCTTACCAAGCACGTCTACACAGCAGGGCCGACGGTCCGACTGGCACACGGCCAGCCGATCGGGATCCCGCTGCGGCCGGCCATCTCCGAGCTCGAT
>JBDSAN010000162.1:0-5120 GCA_039922115.1 Jatrophihabitantaceae bacterium | reverse complement strand
GTTTCGGCCGTCCGGTGCTGATCCATGCCAGCCTCGGTTGGCCGGCCGGGTCGATGCAGCTGCCCGGTTGCGGCTTCAGCTGGTTCACCGAAGCCGGATAGCGGCATTTCTGCCTGCGTATGCTAGGCAAACCATGCCAGCTATCTACGCTGAGGGACTGACCAAGCACTACGGCGACACCGTGGCGCTCGAAGCGCTCGACCTGCGGATCGAGCCGGGCGAGGTGTATGGCTACCTCGGCCCGAACGGCGCCGGCAAGACCACCACGATCCGGCTGCTGCTCGGCGTGCACCGTCCCACCGCCGGCCGGGCTGAGCTGTTCGGTGTCGATGCCTGGGCCGATCCGGTCACCGCGCACCGGCGGATCGCCTACGTTGCCGGCGAGCCGCTGCTGTGGCCGTCCCTGACCAGTGGCGAGACGTTGGAGTTCCTGGCCCGGCTGCATGGCGGCACCGATGTCAGTTACCGTGCCGAGCTGATCGAGCGGTTCGACCTCGATACCGGCAAGAAGGTCCGCGCGCTGTCGAAGGGCAATCGGCAGAAGGTGCAACTGATCGCGGCGCTGGCCACCCGCGCGGACCTGCTGATTCTCGATGAGCCGACCAGCGGGCTGGACCCGCTGATGGAGGTCGCTTTTCGCGAGTGCGCGCTGCAGGCCAAGGCTCGTGGCCAGACGATCTTCCTGTCCTCGCACATCCTCAGCGAGGTTGAGGCGCTGTGCGATCGGGTGGCAATCCTGCGTAATGGCCGGCTGGTCGATCAGGGCACCCTCGCGCAACTGCGTCACCTGAGCGCGCAGACGATCGAGGTGAGCTTCGCCGGGCCGGCGCCGAAACTGGCCGCGCTGGCCGGCGTGAAGGTGCAGGCAACCAGCCCGAACGCGCTGCGGTTCGAGGTGTCCGGCGAGGTCGGGTCGGTGATCGCCGCGCTGGCCGGCCAGCCGGTGCTGACGCTGACCAGCAGGCAGGCCTCGCTGGAGGAGATCTTCCTGCATCACTATGCCGAACCGGATCAGCCGGCCAAGCCGGCTGATGGCTGATGGCTGATCGCGCGCCGTCCCGATCAAGGCTGAGCCAGGACGTGCGGGTGGCGCTGATCCGGCAATGCCTGCGCGACGCCCGGATCCGAACCATGGCCTTCGGTTACCTGTTCGCGGTGTACTCCTTCGTCCAGCCATATGGTTATCGGCACACCTACCCCAACGTCGGCGATCGGCTTGCCTTTGCCCGCAGCTTCGGTGGCAATACCGGCCTGCGACTGCTGTACGGGCAACCGCACGACCTGAGCTCGGTCAGTGGCTACAGCGCCTGGCGGGTCGGCGGGGTACTGGCCATCGCGGCGGCCGGCTTCGGGTTGCTGGCCGCGGTGCGGGCGCTGCGGGCCGAGGAGGATTGCGGCCGGACCGAGATCGTGCTGGCCGGCGTGGTGTCCCGGCGCGCGGTCAACCTGGCCGCGATTGGGGCGATCGGGCTGGCGATCGCGCTGCTCTGGCTGGCCGAGTTCGCAGGCTTTGTGCTGGGTGGCTTGCCGACCACCGGCGCGGCTTACCTCGCGCTGGCGAGCGCATCGGTGGCCCCGGTGTTCGCCGGGGTGGGCGCGCTGGCCAGCCAACTTGCGCCGTCGCGGGCCGGCGCGCTCGGCCTGGCAAGCCTGGTGCTGGCGCTGACGTTGCTGGCCCGGGTGCTGGCCGACACGGTCGCCGGTGCCGGTTGGTTGCGCTGCCTCAGCCCGCTGGGTTGGGCCGAGCTGCTCCGTCCGTTCGCCGGTCCACGCCCGCTCGTGCTGCTGCTACCGGTGCTGAGCACGGTGCTGCTGCTGGCCGTGGCCGCCCGGCTGGCCGCCGGTCGCGATATCGGCACCGGGATGCTGGCCAGCCGGGACCGGGCTGAGCCGAGGCTGCGGTTACTCGGCTCGCCGATCGGGCTGGCGTTGCGCGCTCAGCGCAGCACCCTGCTCAGCTGGCTGGGTGCGGTCGCCGGCTTCATGTTCATCCTCGGCGTGGTCTCGCATGCCATCTCGGCCGCTGACGTCCCGCGCAACGTGCAGGACGAGATCGCCAAGCTCGGTGCTGGTTCGATCGTCACCCCGCTGGGCTACCTGGGCTTGGTGTTCGTGTTCGTGATGGTCGCGGTGTGCGGCTTCGGCTGCCTGCAGGTCGGGTCGGCCCGGCGGGAGGAGGTCGGCCAGCAGTTGGAACAGGTGCTGGCTCAACCGATCGGACGGACCCGCTGGCTGGTCGGCAGGCTGGTTCTGGCCGCGCTCGACATCGCGCTACTGGCGCTGGCTGCCGGCCTGCTCGCCTGGCTGGGTGCGCGGGCGGCCGGGGTGCGGCTGGGGCTGTTGAAGCTGCTTGAAGCTGGTGCCAACATGATTCCGATTGCGTTGCTATTCCTGGGAGTTGCCGCACTCGCCTATGCCATCGTCCCGCGCGCCAGCAGCGGCATCAGCTACGGGTTGCTCGCCGTCGCGTTCTGCTGGCAGCTGGTCGGCTCGCTGCTCGGGCCACCCCGTTGGTTGCTGGAGCTGACCCCGTTCGCCCATGTCGGACTGGTGCCCGCGCAGCCGTTTCAGGCCACCGCGGCGCTCAGCCTGGCCGGTGCCGGCTTGGCTGCCTGCACCATCGCGGTCGCCGCGTTCAGGCGCCGTGACCTGCTGACCGGCTGATATCCACAGCGCGCGGCGTTATCCACAATCTGCTTGCAGCTCGGCCGCCGACCCGCCTGATCGGTCAGGCTTGGGATAGCTCGGATGACCCCAAGTGCTGCAGGAAGGGCGAGGTAATGCGCTTATTCAACAAGGCGATTCGGCGAGTTGTTGGGCGGCTTCGACGCAATGGCGCCGAGGCCGGCATGAGCACCGCGGAATATGCGGTCGGGACGGTGGCCGCGGTAGCTTTCGCCGCGGTGCTGTTCAAGGTGGTTCAGAGCGCCCAGGTGCAGGATGCCCTCTCCCACATCGTCACCTCGGCGCTGAACGTGTCGCTGTGATCCGCAGGCTCCGATTGCCGAGACTGTGGCGGATCGGTCGGCGGCGGCTGGCTGATGATCGCGGCATGGTCACAGCCGAGGCGGCCATGGTGTTGCCGGTGCTGGTAACCCTCGCGCTGGCCGGCGTGCTTGCGGTGCAGGTCGGTCAACTGCGGTTGCGCTGCATCGACGCTGCCGGCCAAGCTGCTCGGGCAATGGCGCGCGGCGATCCGACGGCAGCCGATCGGGTGGCCGAGCAGGCCACCGGCCGATCGGTGACGGTGGTCCGCTCGGCGCGTGGTCCGGACACCGCGGTCACGGTGCGGATCGCGCTGCGGCCCGTCCGCTGGCTGGCCCCGCTGGTGCTCAGCGAGACGGCGGTGGTCCAGACCGAGCCTGCGACCGGCCTCGAATCGTCAGGCGCTGGTGGGTGAGCACCGATCGGGGCTCGGCCACCATCTGGATCCTCGGCCTGGCCGTCATGGTGCTCGCGGCCACCCAACTCGTAGTGGTCCGGGGCTCGGCAGTGCTGGCCAGGCACCGGTTGGCCAACACCGCCGACCTCGCGGCGCTGGCTGCCGCAGCCACCATCGGCACCAACCGGGACGGCTGCGCGGCAGCGCGCCGGATCGCCACCGCGAACCGTGCCCAACTGCTCGACTGCGTCGTGCAACTCGATAGTTCGGGCCGGCTCGGTACCTGCGCGATCCAGTTGGCCAGCGCGGTGACGTTGCCGCTGGCTGGCCGGCGCACCGTGCGAGCACGTGCCAAGGCCGCAAGGCTGCCGCCAGCGGCTCCGTGAACTTGCACGAACTTTGACAACTAAAGAGTGATTTAGGCTATATGCGGTATGACAAATCCATGTGGGCTGACTTTTGCGGGACCTACGAGGCGAGGCGCGCACCTGTGGCACGATGTTGCCTGTCCACCGTTGTTTAGGGGGTCGCTGCGTCGTCACATGTTCGTGTCGGACGTGCTGAAGTTGGGTCTGAGAGGGGCCATCATGGACCTGAGCTTGAACGAGCGCGCCGTTGAGCAACACCTGGTCATCGAGGTGCGCGGCGAGGTCGACGTCCATACCGCTCCGGAACTGCGGGATCGGCTCATTCAGGCGCTGGACGCGGGCAACTCCTCGCTGGTGGTCGACCTGAGCTGGTTGTCCTTCATCGACTCCACCGGCCTCGGTGCGCTGGTGGCCGCCCGCAACCACGCCAACGCCCTCGGCGCGAGCCTGCGACTGGTTTGCAAGACCGAGCGGCTGTTGAAGGTCTTTCGAATCACCGGCCTCGACGAGGTCTTCCAGATCCACCCGACGCTGGCGATGGCCACCGACGCTGGCTGACCTGCCGGTGGTTCAGGGTGGCCGCTGACCAAGATCGTTGACGAAATAGCGCTTACATCGTCCTCAAGGTGCGGATTTCAGGTCTCAAGTGACCCCGGCCACGCGCGGTTGCGGCTCGCGTCCCTTAGACTCCGCCGCAGCCGCTACGTCAGCGCTAACGCGCACGCCACTTCGCCCCTGCCGGGCGATCTGCCGCGCCCCAAGCTGCCGGGCGATCCGTCTGCACGATCACGATGGCTGAAGGAGTACTGCATTATGGCTTTGTCCCACCCGGTGCTTGGCGCCCAGACGAGAGAGATCGTTGCCTCGGCACCGTTCTCCTCGGGCGACAAGGGGCTGGTCGCGGTGATCGGCCTGGTGGCCCTCATCGCACTCGCCTTCTCATTAGTCCTGTTCCGCGAGGTGCTGTCGGCCGACCAGGGCACTCCGAAAATGATCGAGATTGCCGAGGCCGTGCAAGAGGGTGCTCAGGCGTACCTGAAGCGGCAGTTCCGCACCTTGTCGGTTGTCGTCGTAGTGGTGTTCCTGCTGCTGTTCGCGCTGCCGGCCGATGACGCCGGGCAGCGGATCGGTCGCTCGATC
Source organism: Jatrophihabitantaceae bacterium (assembly GCA_039922115.1). Lineage (GTDB taxonomy): Bacteria > Actinomycetota > Actinomycetes > Mycobacteriales > Jatrophihabitantaceae > Jatrophihabitans_A. The sequence goes on along the minus strand of JBDSAN010000162.1, from coordinate 230 downwards.
TTCTTCCTGGTCGGTGCCGGTTTCTCGGCCGCGATCGGCTACTACGGCATGTGGCTGGCCACTCGCGCCAACCTGCGCGTGGCGGCCGCTGCCAACACCGAGGGACGCGAGCGGGCCACCCGGATCGCCTTCCGCACCGGCGGCGCGGTCGGCATGGCCACCGTCGGCCTCGGCCTGCTCGGCGCCTCGGTGGTGGTGCTCGGCTACACCAACGGCGCCCCGAAGGTGCT
>JBDSAN010000161.1:0-14290 GCA_039922115.1 Jatrophihabitantaceae bacterium | reverse complement strand
GCTCCTCGCGCGCGGCGACGCCGATCGCGCCCAGGGACTCCACCTCGTCCATCTCCCCATCGCCGAGGAAGGCCCAGACGTGGGAATTCTCGGTCTCGGCGATCCCGCGCGCCTGCAGGTAGCGATTGAAGCGGGCCTGGTAGATAGCGCCGATCGGTCCCAAGCCCATCGAGACCGTCGGGAACTCCCAGAAGTCGTGCATCAGCCGCGGGTGCGGGTAGGACGACAGGCCATACGGCGCGCGCGAGCGCTCCTGCCGGAAGCCGTCCAGATGCTGCTCGGTGAGCCGGCCTTCCAGGTAGGCGCGGGCGTAGATGCCGGGCGCGGCGTGGCCCTGGAAGTAGACCTGGTCGCCCATCCCGGAGGCCAGGTCCTTGCCCCGGAAGAAGTGGTTGAAGCCGACCTCGTACAGCGAGGCGGCCGAGGCGTAGGTGGCGATGTGGCCGCCGACGCCGAGGTGCTTGTTGGCCCGGCTGACCATGATCGCGGCGTTCCAGCGGATGTAGGCACGGATTCGTCGCTCGATGTGCTCATCGCCGGGGAACCATGGTTCGCGCTCGGGCGGGATCGAGTTGATGTAATCGGTGCTGCGCAGCGCCGGCACCCCGACCTGGCGTTCGCGGGCGCGTTCGAGCAGCTTCAGCAGCAGGAAGCGGGCCCGCTGGCGGCCGTCGTGGTCGACTGCGCCGTCGAAGGACTCGATCCACTCGCGGGTCTCGCCGGGATCGATATCGGGCAGTTGGTTGGGCAGGCCGTCGGTGATGATGCTGTAGCGATCACGAGTCACGGTTCTATTGTCCCCCATTCGGCCAGCAGGTCACCTTCGCCGATGCGATCCGGCGTCAAGGTGCGGTGCGATACCAGTGTCCCCCTTCGAGATTGCCCAACTCATCGAGATTCTTTACCGTCCAGTAGCCCCAGGCGGTTGCATCGACTGCGAAGTGTGGTTATCTACCGGAGCACAGTGATCAGCGGTCAGACCGACCTCATCACTTCCACACACATCTCGGAGGCTGGCAGTGAGCACGACCCCCGGAACCGGGGACACCACATCTGCACTGATCGACCGGCTCGGTATCGAGCACGGCATGGTCGTGCAGGAACTGGGCTATGACGACGACGTCGACCATGACCTGCGCGAGGCGATAGAGGACCGACTCGACGATGAGATGGTTGATGAGGATTCTGACGAGGTCGTAGAGGTCGTCCTGTTGTGGTTCCGGGCCGACGACGGCGATCTGGTCGATGCACTGGTGGACGCGATCGCGCCACTGGCCGATAACGGTGTGATCTGGCTGCTCACTCCCAAGCGTGGACGGGACGGCTACGTTGAGCCGTCCGACATTTCCGAGGCTGCTCCGACCGCGGGGCTGTCGCAGACCTCGTTGCTGCCGCTGGGCGCGGACTGGACCGGAGCTCGACTGGTGAGCCGGCGGGCCAGGGCCGGCGCGGATCGTGGAAAGGGTGATCGACGGTGACCGAAGTCGCTGGACTTACGCCATTGCCGGTGGGCAGCGTGGCGCCTGATTTCGAATTGCGGGACCAGAACAACGAGGTGGTCAGGCTGTCCGATTTTCGGGGCAGCAAGGCGGTGCTGCTGGTGTTCTACCCGTTCGCATTCACCAGCATCTGCACTGGTGAGCTGGGCCAGTTACGCGAGAATATCGACGCGTTCGCCAACGAGCAGGTGCAGGTACTGACGCTGAGCATCGACTCCTCGTTCAGCCACAAGATATTCTCGCAGCGCGATGAGTTGAACTTTCCGCTGCTGGCTGACTTTTGGCCGCACGGTGGCGTGGCGCAGTCGTTCGGAGTGTTCAACGGCGAGGTCGGGGTCGCCAATCGTGGCACGTTCCTGATCGACGCCGAGGGCATCGTGCGGTTCAGCGAGGTCAACGAGATCGGTGTTGGTCGCGATCCGCAGGCCTGGCTGGACGCGATCGCGGGGCTGTCTCAGCCGGTCGGCTGAGCCTTAACGTCTGCTGACAGGGCCGTCCCCGCTGGGGGTGGCCCTGTTCGCTATTGGCGGGTCCCGTTCTTGCGAGTTCTGGGCTGTTGGGGGTTGGCTGTACGACGAGTGGGCAGTTCGGGGTTGGCTGTTCGACGAGTGGGCAGTTCGGCTGAGCCTAGGTTGCGAGTGGGCAGTTCTGGCACGATTGCGATCGACCATTGGACGCGCAACTGCCCACTCGTCGCGAGATATGCCCGTCGGCTACGCCGACTGCTGAGCGGTCTGAGCGGTCTGAGCGGTCTGAGCGGTCGGAGCGGTCTGAGCGGACGCCCGGGGTTCAGGCCCTGCCAGCTAACCGGTCGTCCAATGAAGCCTTGCGCGCTTTGCGGGCCTGCTTGGAGCTGACCGGTTCAGTCGTGCCCGATTTAGTTGACTGCGATTCAATTGCGGGCTGGCGGTCCGCCTCGTCACGCCGGCGCTCGGCGGCGGCCAGGATGAACGGGGCGGCCAGCGCGAAGATGCCGAACAGGTACCACTGCACGACGTAGGCGGCGTGCTGCGGTTCCTCAGCACCGCCGGCCGGGTTGGACAGGTCCGGGGCAGGGATCACCTTCAGTCCGGATGTGCCTGCCTGGCCGGCGAGCAGTTCGCCGTAACCGTTCCAGACCGACGCGTGCAGGCGGGCGGCCTGCTCGGTCGGGTTGATGTTCTCGACCTGCTGGCCGGGCAGCAGGCCGTACCGATCGGTCTTGGCGTCGGCCGGTTGCAGTCGGGCGGTCACGGTGACCTGGCCGGTCGGCGCGGACGGGACGGTGGGGGAGGTGTCGGCCGCGCCGGTCTGCTTGATGAAGCCGCGGGCCACCAGCAGCACGCCGTGGTCCGTCTTGAGCGGGGTGATCACCAGGTAGCCGATGTCGCTGTCGATGGTCTGCCCGCGCAGCAGGGTCTGGTTGGCGGTTAGGTAGCTGCCGGTAGCGGTGACCTGGCGGAACTTCTGCGCCTGGCCGGTCGAGGTGGGCGCGGTAGCCGGGCCGAGCGCGGCGCTGACATCGACGGTCCGATCATGGTTGTCCGCGCGCAGGTGATGATTGGCGGTGCGCTTCTCCTGGAAGCGGTAGATCTGCCAGGTGCCGGCGATGCCGCAGACCGTGGCCACCACCAGCATCAGCCCGAACAACCCCAGGTAGCGGGGTTGGCGCAGGGTTTTCAGCACGCATAGACAGTACGTCGACAGCCTGTGCGAGGCAGCCGGTACCCTAGGTCGGCTGGCTGGTTGGCTCAGGTGTTGGGCCAACCAACTAGGGCGCTTAGCTCAGCGGGAGAGCACTCGGTTTACACCCGAGCGGTCACTGGTTCGATCCCAGTAGCGCCCACCAGCCCATATTCCGGGGTTTTGTAGCGCACCGTCTTGAGCATTGTGCGAACCGCCGTGCTGACCCCGTGCCTGGGTTCGAATATCGGCGCGAGCCTAGATGGCGAGGATGCGGGGAGTGTCTCCGATTCCGGTGAAGTCGGCTGGGTTTCTGGTGAGCAGGACGGCGCCGAGGTCGGCTGCGACGGAGGCGAGCATCAGGTCGATCCGTCGTGGTCGGGGGTTTCTGCCTGACTTTCGAACTGAGGCGGCGATCGCCCCGTAGAGGTGCGCAGCGCGAGCGGAGTACGGCACCGGGTCGAACTCGTTGAGTACTTGGCGGTAGCGCGCTTCGCGGACTGCGGCGACGAGCGGGTCGTCGTGGTGGAGGCCGTAGGCGAGTTCGGCAATGGTGAGCGTGCTGAGAGCGACCGCGTCGGCCAGCTTTTCCAGTTGGTCAGGGAACTCGATCACGCAGGAGGTGTCGAGGAGGGCAAGCGGGTGCTCAGGCACGGGTGTTGAGCGGGTCGTCGTCGATTAGCGCGGCGGTATCGCGGATGTCGCGAAGCCACTCCTCCCGGTCCGGCACCGGGGCGCCAGTCGCCCGCCGCCGCGCGGTCAGGTCTTTGGTCTTTGGGAACATCGGTGGCCCGCTTCGTTCAGCGTGGGGGATGACGTCGGCCACCGCGGTTCCGTTGCGGGTCACAACGAAGCTCTCTCCGGCTTCAACACGGTTGAGGATGTCGGCGTTGTTGTTGCGGAGTTCTCGTTGGGGTATGAGCGTCACCATGACCAGCATCGTAGCACTGGTGTAGCTCGATCGTAGCCCTGGTAGTCAGAACCTATGGAGCGCAAGCACAGCTCCGACCACGCACACGCTCCGGTTCGTATGCGGGTAAGTAAGGCCCACCGCCCGATAGGTAGGCCGATTGGTGATGATCGTTGGCCGGTACCGTTCAAGCGAATAGCTAGCTAACTAGGTCTCGTTCATCAACCAGCCTGTCCTCGTCCCTAACGTTGTCATACCTTCCGAGGGGATTCCGACGAGCGTGCAGTCGCTCGTGCCCCAGCTCAATGCGGAAGGTGTCCTCCAGGTTCTGGCGAGCGTCCCTCGCCAGCTCAAATAGCTCGTCGCATCGCTCGACGTCGGCCCGGCGGGCTGCTCGTTTCATCGCGCCGAGCACTCGGCGCAGTTTCCGCAGGTCCCGCCATAGTTCCTTCGACGCATCGAGGCTGACCCGGTGGTACTGATCGATGAACTGGGCGTATGCGTTGACTACCTCAAGATCGGCCTCGACGCGCGCGGCACCCTGGGCGCGGGCCAACCGCAATGACGCCTCGCGAGTTCGACGTTGAGCTACGAGCAACTGCGCGTACGCATCCCGCAAGACCGCCCTGGTCTGATGGCTGAGGCCCTCTCGGTGGCGCCGATCCGCGTCACGAGTCTCGATCCGGTGAATGAACCTAGCCGCCACGATGCCGACGAAGCCGGCGGTGAACAGCGCTGACGCGACCGCACTGATAACACCCGCACCAATCGTCTGTACGAAGCTCAATTCCGCGACAAGCATGACTGCCCTCCCCTCAACTACGAGGTTGGGTCATCGAGGTTGATACACCGAACTGGGCCGCCTAGTCGCAGCGTTTCGCGCAAGATCGACCAGGACTACGGTGCGGCGTCAACTGCTGCAAGGTGGCCGCACGAGTGGGCAGCGCTGCCTCCGATGGGCACTAGGAACTGCCCATCCGATCGTGAACTGCCCACTCGTGAAACGCGAAACTCGACTACCCGAGCTCAGCCGGTGCGCGAGATGCACACGTAGATGTACTCGCCGCCGGCACCCTTGTTCAGATCGCCGGGCACCTTCTCGAAGTCGTACGGCGGCGCGACGTTGGCGTCGCCGCTGCCGATCACGGTGACGTCCTTGATCGCACCGGTGTTGCTGTAGGCAGCAGGGCGGTAGCACAGGTAGATGTAATCGCCGCCTGCGCCATCGTTGAGGTCCTGCGGCAGCTTGACGTAGCCGGCCGGCGCGCTGGCGTTCTTGCCGAAGATGATCTGGATGTCGTTGATGCATTCCGGGTTCGTCCCGGCGCTGTCGTAGGAGGCGATGTGCTTGCACAGGTAGATGTACTTGCCGTGCGCGCCCTTGTTGAGGTCATGCGGGATCTTGACGTAGCCGGTCGGTGCCGGTGTGTCGGCCGAATTGCCTTCCACGACGACGAGTTGGTCGACCCAGTCGGAGTAGCGCTGGCAGCTGGCCGACACTCGCGGTGCCCAGGTGGAGTGGTAGTACTGCTCGAGAAATGCTGCCTGATCGGCATCGGCGCAGAGCCGCCAGATCTCGCCGATCGGAACGCTGGGCACGAAGTCCACGAAGTCGGGAGCGTCGGCGACGGTGCTCGACCAGGCGTCGAAGCCGTCCTTGCCGTCGAAGGCGCGCTGCGGCTGCAGGCCACCGATTGCGTACTCGTTGGTCTCGGAGTTCTCGGTGAAGCTCTCGATGGACTCGGAGTACTTGGTCTGCTCCGAGGCCGACAGTTGCCCGGTCAGCGACTCGTAGGTCGCCTTGGCGGTCACGCTGACCGAGTAGGTGTGGTCCACAGTCAACTTGTCGGTCGCCGAGGACAGCACCGCGCGGCCACCCATCACCACGCTGGTCAGAAAGTGGCTGCCGTAGTTGTTGAACAGTTCTTCGGCACCATCGGCGGTGCAGGGGATGGCGTCGAGGTAGCTGCGAAAGTCTGGCCGTAGGTTCGCCCGCAAGTCGCCGGCCACCCCGAGTCGCAAGGACCAGGCATTGATCGACTGCTGGATTCGGGAGAATGAATTCTCGCTCTTGGTCAGCGAGGTCTCACTGAATTCGGTGCTCAAAGAGCCGCTGAAATAGTTGTACTTGCCAGCGATATCAACCGAAGTCGACAGGCTGGTCTGGAACGTGTTGATCGACTCGCCGGAGGAGTTGCTGTAGTAGGCCAGGCCATCGGACTGCACGTCGACGAGGTCAGGAACCAGGTAGGACTTGCCCTTGATCTCGACCTTCTGGGTCGGCGTGGCGTTCCAGTCGAAGATCTGATGGGTGATGCTGCTGGTGCTGGCATAAGCCAGGAACGGGTTGTAGCCGGCACCGATCGCCTCGACACCTGGCAGGAAGTCGGAATCCAGCTCGACCGACTCGCGCAGCGAATCAAGGGTGGTCGCGGTCTCCGGGTGCTCGCTATTGCTTGACATTCACAATGTCCTTCAGGGGTAGGCCGCAGTCCGTGCGGCGACAGGTCGACCGTAGGCGCATTTATGGTGGGAAAATTACGCGTGGCGACGTCGAGCAGACTAAGACGGCAATCATAATTGTGTAAATGACACGTGATAATGAGCGCAAAAGCTCAGCTCTAGCGGTTAGCGGTCGAACAGTCATAGTCGCGCGTTGGGAGCAGCTCGGCCGGGGCCGGCGCCCGACTGGCGTCCCCACGCGGCAGGGTCAAGCCGGGCGCTAGCTGTGGATTTCACACCGATCTAGACCTGACTGGCCTGATCTGTCATTCTTGTCCGGCATTCAGAGCTCGCTCAGAGGTTCAGCCTCTGTCGCCGTACCTTCCTGACGCCGCGAAAGGACAGCATGTCTACGTCCACAAGTCCCACCAAGTCGCCAACCGCCTCGACGCCGTTGGGTGACGTGGTGACCCTGTACCGCGCCTACGTGGCCGGCAAGCTCAACCAGCTGACCAGCCAGGTGGACCAGCTGCGCAGCGCGGCCGTCACCGGCAACCGCCCGGTCGCCCAGCAACGCTGGCTCACCGCCCAGTTCACCTGGCAGCAGGTCGGCGCTTCTTATGGCAGTTTCGGGGCCTACGGCACCGCCATCAGCGGCCTGGCCAGCGGGCTGCCCAAGGGCACTGCCGACCCCGCCTTCGTCGGCCTGCACCGGATCGAACTCGGCGTGTTCGGCGAGGAGAACATGAACCGGGTGCTCAGCTACGTCAACAAGCTCGCTGCCGACGTAGCCAAGCTCCGGGCCAACCTCGACAAGCTCGACATCGACCCGAAGGGCATGCCGCTGCGCTGTCACGAGACCCTCGAGGATTCGCTGCGCGATCACCTGTCCGGCAACGATGACTACGGCTCCGGCATGGCCTACGCGCTCACCGCCGGCGACCTGCTGGCAACCCGGGAGTTGCTGACCGAGCTGAAGCCGCTGATCCCGATCGGCATTCCCGGTCACAATCTCTACGACCTGTCCTCGGCAGCGCTCGATGCCCTGCAAGCGGTGCTCAACGCCACCAAGGTGCAGGGCGCCTGGCCGGACTTCCGGCGCCAAACCAAGCACCAGCGGCAGCCGGTCAACGCCTCCATCGGCGCCACGCTCGAGGTGCTCTACCAGATCCCGTTCGCGCTCGGAAGGCTGTCGTGAGCTCCGCGCGCCGCCGCCCGTCCGCTCTCGAACCCGCCCGCCTGACGACCGTCACCGCACTGAAGAGGCCTTCATGACCATCAATCGTCGTACCTTCCTGGCCGGCGCCGGGGCCGGCTCGGCGCTGGCAGCCGCAGGCACCCTGGGCATCAGCCCGGCCGAGGCAGCGCCGGGCGGAACCCCCGATCCGTCCACCATCTCGATCCCGTTCCTCGGCGCGAACCAGGCCGGGGTGTACCGGCCGGACAGCCAGCAGCGGTCGAGCTGCTTCGCGGCCTTCCGGGTGCTGTCCAAGAACGGCGCGGAGCTGCAGACGCTGCTGCAAACTCTGTCCGCCCGGATCCAGCCGCTCACCGAGGGTTCGCTGATCCCGCCCTCGGCACCGACCGCGGGCGGCAAGGAAACCGAAGTGCCGGGTAGCGACAACGGGGTGCTCGGCGTGGACGTGCCGCCCGATCAGCTCACCGTGACGGTCGGGCTCGGTGCCAGCCTGTTCACCGACAAGTTCGGCCTGACAGCCAAGAAGCCACGCGGGCTCACCGCGATGCCGGTGTTCCCGAACGACACGCCTGACCCGGACTGGACCGGCGGCGATGTCATCCTGCAGGTCTGTGCCAACGACAACGACTCGGTGCACCATGCGCTGCGCGACCTCACCCGGGGCATGCGCGGCTTGATGCAGCTGGAATGGAAGATCACCGGCTTTCACTCGGGCCCGCGTCCGACCGGCACGCAGCGCAACCTGTTCGGCTACAAGGACGGCATCGTCAACCCGGCCGAAAGCGAGAATCTGGTATGGATCACGAAGGATTCCGGACAGCCTGACTGGGCCGTCGGCGGCAGCTTCATGGTCGTCCGGCTGATCCGGATGCTGGTGGAATTCTGGGATCGGATCGGGATTCCCGAGCAGAACGCGATCATCGGCCGCAACCGCGACAATGGCGCGCCCCTCGACGGCGTGAACGAGACCGACATCCCGAACTACGCCGCGGACCCGGACGGGACGCTGATCCCGCTCGATGCCCATATCCGGCTGGCCAATCCGCGCACCGCCGCAACCGACCGCAGCCGGATCCTGCGTCGTGGCTACAACTATGAGATGGCCGGTATGGGCCGCAACGGCAACAGCGAAACCGGCCTGATCTTCTGCAGCTACCAGCAGAACATCCAGCAGCAGTTCGAGGCCACCCAGAAGCGGTTGCTGGACGAACCGATGGTCGACTACATCCAGCCGTTCGGCGGTGGCTACTTCATCGCGTTACCTGGCGTGCCGGACTTCGGCGGTAGCTTGGGTGACAGCCTGTTCGCCTAGTCCCCGCGGCGCTAGAATCTACCGTGGAACTAAGGCGGATTTCACCCGTAGCTGCCCTGCGCGGTTGCTGTTGACACGAGCATGGCTCTGGCGGATAGTTCGATCTATCCGGGTTGATCATGCCTGTTCGTAAACAGTTGCGAATGCGCCTACCGGCGTGCCTGGGCAATGCCGCTCGCCCCAGCGTTCGCTGCGGACAGTTCTTGGAGGACTGCGTCATGTCTCGTAGGTTTGTTGCCGCTATTTCGGCGCTGGTGGCGATTCCCAGCATCTCGTTGTTCGCGCTGCCCAATGCTTCCTCCCAGCCACGACCGAGCGGGGCCGCCGCCTCGTCCGGCTCGGAGCTGTCGGTGACCACCCGGTTAGCTGATCGCCGCGAGGTCGACGCAGGCACCGGCGCGTACTCGATTGGCTTCGAGGACGGCCGGTTCTACGCCAACGGCTGGCACATAACCGGTGAGATGGGCGGGATCTGGACGCCACCGTTGAAGCTGCTCGATGGCGTGTGGTTCGGGCTGGACGGGCAGTGGGTCGGCCCGGCGACGAAGTTCACCAGCGGCTGGGGCTATTCCAAGTTCGCGCTGCCCGACACCGCTGGCCTGCACGTGCAGCGCACCGACTTCGTGCCGGACGGCGTGCGCGGCGCGCTGTTCGGCCTTACCATCAGCAACCCTGGCGCGGCCCGAACCGCCAAGCTGTCGATCGACGCGCATTCGGAGCTGATGGGCCAGTATCCGTGGGGATTCACCGGGGTCACGCCGAATGCCAGCGACAACCTGCCGGACAAGGGCAGCTATGACGGGCGCGAACTCGCTTTCACCGACGACGGTGCGCTGCCCGGCGCGCCGACGCACCACTACGCCGCGCTGGTCGGCACCTCACTCAAGCCGGACTCCGGCCAGATCGGCCAGCAGTTCTGGGGACCGCAGCCCGGCCACCGGTGCACTGGCACCGAGCCCGGCGCGCCTGCTGATCCCAAGCCATCGGCTTGCGATGACGGGCCGTTCGGTAACGGCACCGGTGGTCAGCTCAGCTACTCGGTGTCGCTGCCGGCCGGCGGTTCCAAGACCATCTGGCTGTCTGTCGCCGGATCGGACGAGGGCCTGGCCGCGGCGCATCAGGAACTGGCCAAGCTGCAACGCAACCCCGATCACCAGCTTGCTGCCAAGATCGCCGGCCGGCAGCAGTTGGCCAAGCAGACCACGCTGACGCTGCCAGGCGCGCCGCAGCTTGCCAGCGCCGTCGACTGGGGCAAGCAGAACATGGCCGACCTCACCCGCACCGTGCAAAACCTGCAGGTGCGCTGGACCAATCAGGGCAAGCAGTTCCCGTCCCCGCTGGGCACCGTAGCGAGCGCGACCTGGATCGGCGCCGGGTTCCCCGACTACCCGTGGATCTTTGGCACCGATGCCGAATACACCGCCTTTGCCTCGGTATCAGTTGGCCAGTTCGAGTCCATCGAGGCACACCTGCGCGCGCTGCGCGATATCTCCGACATCCTCAATAACCGATCCGGCGTGGTGGTGCATGAGGCGGTGTCCGACGGCTCGATCTGGTTCGGCCACGACTCGCAGACCACCAATGCCGACGGCAGCAAGAGCAATGATTTCAACACCGATGAGACGGTCAAGTTTCCCAGCACCGTCGCCACCGTCTGGCGCTGGACCGGCGACAACCGGTTCCGCGACCAGATGTATGACTTCAGCGTCCGCAACCTGAAGTACGTGGTGAACAAGCTGGACGCCGACAAGGACGGTTGGCCAGAAGGCTCCGGCAACGTCGAGCGAACCGGCATGGGCGCTGAGAAGGTCGATAACGCGGTGTACCTGGTGCGCGGGTTGTATGACCTGGCAGACATGGCGAAGTCCAAGCGCGACGGCAAGACCTACGCCTGGGCGAAGAACCTGGCCGACAAGCTGCTGGCCTCCTTCGACAAGACCTGGTGGTACCAGGCGGCCTCCCAGTACGCCGATTCCTTGATCGATCCGGGCAACCAGCAATCGTTCCAGCAGTACTGGATCGGCCAGACCCCGATGGAAGCGGAGTTGAACGTCAACGGCGTGACGGTGCCGGGAGTAGCGCCCTACGATCACGGCAACGCCGCGCTGGCCGGTCGTGAGAACGCTTGCTTCTCTGGCACCGCGCCGCTGAACACCGGGCTGTTCCACACCGGCTGCAGCGGGCCGCCGAGCGGTCAGGGCGAGAAGGTCATCTACGGCCTGACCACCTCGATTCAGGCTGTTGGTGAAGGCAATTATGGCCGACTGGCGCCGGACCAGCAGGGTCGATACCTGGACGCGCTGACCCAGACCATGTTCGGCGAGCCGGCCACCGGCGGCACCCCGGACGAGCAGCCCGGCGCGATGCCAGAGGTCTTCCCGTCGCCGGACCAGGGCGCCAACATCGACCGATGCTGGACCTGCCGCTCGATGTTCATGCAGGCCTGGGGAAACTACGGCACCGCCTGGTCGGTCGTGCACCAGTGGCTGGGGGTTCGTCCGGACCTCGGCAACGGCCGGATCGACTTCGTGCCGCAGGTACCGCAGGGCCAGAGCACCGTGCAGGGTAGCGACATCCGGCTCGGCGACGGTTCGGCCGACGTGCTGGCCAGCCATACCGGCAACACCTACCGCACCCAGCTCGAGGTCTCGCATGGGGTCGGCGCGCGGGTGATCGCCATCGGCCAGACCCTGCCGCACGGCGCGCACCCGGCCACCGTCCTGCTGGACGGCCACGTCGTGCACCACTACCAGTTGGTGCAGACCAACCGGGGTGCCGAGGTATCGGTGATCACGACGGCTGGCAGGCACACGCTGACCGTTACCACCTGATCTGCGGACTACCGGTCGGCAAGCCCGCCGCCCGGTAGACCACCAGCGCTGCCCGGTGCCCCGATCGGTCAACTCGACCGGTCGGGGCACTGGTGTGTGGCGCCCGAGTGTCTTACCATCCATTCGACCCGTTTAGGGCATTTCAGACCTTCCTGAAAGGTTGACCATTGTGGTTTCTCTGCGAGTTGCCGCCGCCGTCGGCATCGCCGGCTTGCTGTCCGCTGTGACGGTCGGGGCCAGCCCCGCCCAGGCCGCGACCGGCGACTACCTGGACTGCTTCAACGCCTACCAGAACGCGCCGATCCCGGGCTACTACGTCGACTGCACGCTGAACGTGGTGACCGGCCCGGCCTCCCAGCAGGATTGGGTCGACAACGGAACCGACCTCGGTGCGTCCGGACGCAACGAGGTCACCCCGGCGTGCGTGAGCGGGCAGCACTGGCACATCACGGTGACCTACCTGGACGGCAACAACGTGGCCGGCAGCCTCGGCGCCAGTGGCACCTGCGGCTCGTTCGAGTAGCCGCTGCCAGCCACTGACCATCCCAGCCATGCTCGGCCCGCGACGGGTTGAGCATGGCCGATCACTGCCAACGCTGCGTGTAACGTGAACCGGTACTGATGAGGCCGGCGCCGGTCGGCAGGTGATGAGAAGTGGGATGCATTCGTGACGTCGGGCCTAACCCGTAAAGCGGTAGTGCTGCTCAGCGGTGGTCTGGACTCGGCGACCACGCTGGCGATCGCCAAGGCCGAGGGATTCCAGACCTACGCGCTCAGCTTCCGGTACGGGCAGCGGCACGCGACCGAGCTTGAGGCAGCCGCCCGGGTAGCCAGTGCGCTCGGAGCTGACCAGCACGTCATCGCCACCATCGATCTCGCTGTCTTCGGCGGCTCAGCGCTGACTGACCCGAGCCTGGCAGTCCCGCATGGGCGCGATGTGGCCACCGCAAGCGATGAGATCCCGATCACCTACGTGCCGGCCCGCAACACCGTCTTCCTGTCCTTCGCGCTGGCCTGGGCCGAAACCCTTGGCTCGTCCGACATCTTCATCGGGGTCAGCGCGGTTGACTACAGCGGTTACCCGGACTGCCGTCCGGAATACATCGCGGCCTACCAGCAGCTGGCCGACCTGGCCACCAAGGCCGGGGTCGAGGGCAGCCAGCACCTGCGGATTCACACCCCGCTGATCGAGCTGACCAAGGCCCAGACCATCCAGTGCGGGCTCGACCTCGGCGTCGACTACTCGATCACGCACAGCTGCTACGAGCCGACGGCGGCCGGCTTGGCTTGTGGCACCTGCGATGCCTGCCAGTTGCGGATCAAGGGATTTGCCGAACTCGGGATGAGCGACCCCGCTCCGATGGGCTGATCCGTTGTATCGCGTGAAGGAAATCTTCTACACCTTGCAAGGCGAAGGCAGTCACGCCGGCCGCGCCTCGGTGTTCTGCCGGTTCACCTCGTGCAACCTGTGGACCGGCCGGGACCAGGATCGTGCCCGCGCGGTCTGCAAGTTCTGCGACACCGACTTCGTCGGCACCGATGGCCCGGGCGGCGGCCGGTTCGACGACGCCGATGCGCTGGCCGACGCGATTGCCTCGACCTGGCAAGGCGGAACCGGGGCGGGTGCCCGTCCGTGGGTGGTCTGCACCGGCGGCGAACCGCTACTGCAACTGGACGAGGATGCGGTGAATAGCTTGCACAGCAGGGGATTCGGCGTCGCCATCGAGACCAACGGCACCATGCTGGCGCCGGCCGGGGTGGACTGGATCTGCGTGAGCCCGAAGGCCAACGCCCCGCTGGTGTTGACCAGCGGTCATGACCTGAAGCTGGTCTACCCGCAGGTCGAGCCGGAGGCCGATCCGGACCGGTTCATCGGCCTGGACTTCGAACGGTTCCTGCTGCAGCCGCTGGACGGCCCGGACCGCGAGGCCAACACCAAGGCCACCATCGCGTACTGCCTGAGCCACCCGCGCTGGGAGCTGTGCCTGCAAACGCACAAGTACGTGGGGATTGCCTGATGGAACTGTTCCGATCGTTCACCTTCGAGGCCGCCCACCGGCTGCCCAACGTCCCGGACGGGCACAAGTGCGCCCGGCTGCACGGTCACTCGTTCCAGGTCGAACTGCACGTGCAGGGCCCGGTCGATCCGGTCACCGGGTGGGTGATGGACTTCGCCGAGGTCAAGCAGGCATTCGCGCCGCTGTATGACCAGCTCGATCACAATTACCTCAATGATATAGAGGGATTGACCAACCCGACCAGCGAGGTGCTGGCCCGCTGGATCTGGCAGCGACTGGCCGGCATGCTGCCGCTGTCGGCGGTGACGATCAGGGAGACCTGCACGTCCGGCTGCACCTATCGTGGCGAGGACGAGCCGGGTTAGCCAGCCGGACGCAGGTGATAGAAGGCCTCGTCACCGAAGCTTGCCGAGTCGCT
>JBDSAN010000160.1:0-9810 GCA_039922115.1 Jatrophihabitantaceae bacterium | reverse complement strand
GCCGGCGTGCGGCGCGACCGCGCCCATGTTGCCGCAGGCCGCCTCGGTGATCAGGCAAGCAATGTCGGCGCCGTCGGCAGCGAAGGCAGCCTCGACCGCGGCCAGGTCGTTGTAGGGCAACACGATGGTCTCGGCGGTGGTCGCGCCGGTGACGCCGGGGGTGTCCGGCAGGCCGAAGGTGACCACACCAGATCCGGCGCTGGCCAGCAGCGAGTCGACGTGGCCGTGATAGCAGCCGGCGAACTTGATCACCTTGCGCCGGCCGGTCGCCCCGCGCGCCAGCCTGATCGCCGACATGGTCGCCTCGGTGCCGGAGTTGACCAGCCGGACCTCCTCGACGGCGGCCACCCGGGCGATGATCTCCTCAGCCAGCTCGATCTCACCGAGGGTGGGAGTGCCGAAGGACAGGCCGCTGCTGGCCGCTCGCTGGACCGCCTCGACGATCGCCGGGTGCGCGTGGCCGTGGATCATCGGGCCCCAGGACGCGACCAGGTCGACATAGCGGTTGCCGTCCACGTCGGTCAGGTACGGGCCCTGGCCGCTGGCCATGAACCGGGGCGTGCCGCCGACCGCCCGGAACGCCCGCACCGGCGAGTTAACGCCGCCCGGAATGACCTGCTGGGCGCGCGCGAACAGTTCGGCTGAGATCGGTGCGTCAGTCACGACACCCAGTGTCCCAGGCCGCCGCCCGGCGCTGCATTCTGCCGCCCGAAACCGCGCAATCCGTCACTGGGAACGCTTGAAACCGCGGGTTCCGGCGGCAGAATGCGGGTTATATTCGCTAAGTGGGTAAAGCGGGCTGGGTTGGTCTGGTCACGGCTGTGGCGCTGGCCCTGACCGGCTGCTCGGCATCGCACCATTCCAAGGTGGCGCTGGCGGTCACGCCGGCCACCGCGCTCTACGACGCCCCGCTGACCACCACCCTGCACGGGCTGCCGGCCGGCGCCCTGGTCAGCGTATCGGCCAGCGCACCGGCCAAGAACGGGACGGTGTGGTCGGCCAGCGCTGACTACCGGGCCGATCCGAGCGGGACGGTGACGCTGGCCCAGACCGCACTGGGCGGCAGCTACGCCGGGCAGCACCCGATGGGGCTCTTCAGCTCGCTGGAGCCACCGCCGACCTCTGCCGACGGCAGCTTCGTACCTCCGGATCAAGGTTTCGACCTGTCGATCCGGGCAAGCGTGGCCGGCAAGCAGGTCGCGACCGCTACCGTGCACCGGCTGTCGGCCGCTGCGGTGGGGGTCACCCACCGGCCGCTGCGGGTGGCCACCGATGGGATCTACGGCGAGCTGTTCCGGCCGGTCGACACGATGACCGTCAAGCCCGCGGTGCTGATGTTCGGTGGCTCGGAAGGTGGGCTGAACAACGGCTTGCAGCGCGACGCGGCGGTGCTGGCCGCGCACGGCTACCCGACGCTGGCGCTGGCCTACTTCGCTGAGCCGGGGCTGCCGGCCAAGCTTGCCGACATCCCGCTGGAGTACTTCGCCAGAGCGGTCGGGGTGCTGCGCGCGCAACCTGGCATCGATCCCAAACACGTCCTGGTCTTCGGGGTTTCCCGCGGCGGCGAGGCCGCGCTGCTGGTCGGCTCGCTGTTTCCGAATGTGGTGAACGGGGTGATTGCCGGGGTGCCGAGTTCGGTGGTGGGGCCGGCCCCGGGCAAGCTGAGCGTCGCCAACCCCGCCTGGACGCTCGGCGGCCGGCCATTGGCGCACATCGGCGTCGGCGAACTCGGCAACCCTAACCCGGCTGGCGACCAGGCGGCAGTGATCAAGGTGGACAAGATCGCCGGTCCGGTGCTGCTGTCCTGCGGCGGGGACGACAACCTGTGGCCGTCCTGCCCGTACGTCGATGCGATCACCGCCCGGCTCAAGCGGCTGCACTTCAGCTACCCGGTCACGGCCTTGCAGTATCCGGCCGGCGGGCACTTCGCCGGAGACTTCAGCTCGCTGTCGATCATGACCGCGACCGCGCTGGGAGTCGACGGCGGCACCGGTGGCACGCCGTTCGCCAACGCCCTGGCCAATCTGGACGGGCACGCCAAGCTGCTGAGCTTCCTGGCTCAGCAATAGCTGCATTCTGCCGCCGGAACCCGCGCTTCAGCGGCCGGATTTCACGGCTTCGGACGGCAGAATGCGATCGGCTATAGCCGGCCGGCGTCGATGATCCGGGACAGGAACTGGCGGGTGCGCTCCTCGCGGGGTTCGCCGAGCACCTGTTCCGGCGGGCCGACCTCGAGCAGCCGGCCACCGTCCAGAAAGCAGACCTTGTCGGCAACCTGACGGGCGAAGCCCATCTCGTGGGTGCTGATCACCATGGTCATGCCCTCGTCCTTGAGCTCGCGCAGCAGGTTCAACACCTCACCGACCAGCTCCGGATCCAGCGCCGAGGTCACCTCGTCCAGCAGCATCAGCACCGGCGAGTTGACCAGCGCCCGGGCGATCGCTACCCGCTGCTGCTGGCCACCCGACAGCTCGTCCGGTTTGGCTTTCGCCTTATCCGACAAGCCAACTCGTTCCAGCATCGCCAGCGCCTGCCGCTCGGCTTCGGCCCGCGACCGCTTGTGCACCCGCACCGGGGCCAGCGTGATGTTGTCCAGCACCGACTGATGTGGGAACAGGTTGAAGGCCTGAAACACGATGCCGACCCGTGAGCGCACCTCATCGGCATCGACCCGCGGATCGGTGATGTCGCGGCCAGCCAGCTCGATCACCCCGTCATCGACCACCTCAAGCAGGTTGATGCAGCGCAGCAGCGTTGACTTGCCAGAGCCGGACGCCCCGATCAGCACGACACATTCGCCCTCGGCCACGTCCAGGCTCAGGTCGTCGAGCACCAGCGTCGAGCCGAACGCCTTGCGCAGGTTGCGCACCGACAGCAGGCTCATCGGCCGTACCAGCCCTGCCGGCGGCCAACCCAGTCGGTGAACCTGGTCAGCGGAATCGTCAAGCAGAGAAAGAGGAAACCAGCCACGATGTAGGGCGTGTAATTGAAATCGGACGCGGTCTGGATCTGCGCAGCCCGGATCGCGTCGATCACCCCGAGGATCGAGATCAGGCCAGAATCCTTCTGCAGCGACACGAAATCGTTCAGCAGCGGCGGCACCACCCGGCGGATCGCCTGCGGCAACACCACGAATCTCAACGTCTGGGCATTGCTCAGCCCGAGCGAGCGCGCGGCGGCCCGTTGGGACGGGTGCACCGACTCGATGCCAGCCCGGAATACCTCAGCAACATAAGCAGAATAGGTCAGCACCAGGGCCGCGCCGCCGTACACCACCACCGGCTGGAAGGACACCCCACCGAGGCTGAGCGCCGGCACTCCGAAGCCGAGCAGGAGCAGCACCAGAATCAGCGGCAGCCCTCGGAACAGGTCGGTGTAACCGGCGGCCAGCATCCGCAGCGGAAAGAACACCGGCCCGCGCAGGGTGCGCATGATGGCCAGCGCCAAGCCGAGAATCACCACCAGCACCGAGCAGATCAGCATCACCCGGACGTTGAGCCAGAGCCCCTCCAGCACCGGGACGAACGACGATCTTGCCTTGCTCCAGCTGAAGAAAGTCTCCTGCACCCGCGGCCAACCGGGGGATGAGGTGACCGAGCCGATGACCACCGCCAGCACCACCAGCGAGCTGAGCGCGGCGGTCACCCCGGCCCGGATCGTCCGGCTGCGCCGGTAGGCAAGTCGCTGGCGTTGCAGCTGCGATGGTTGCCAGGGATCGGCAGCTGCCACCGGACTCGTCACTTGAGTTCTGGTGCGCCGCCAGCGGTGGTCAGCCACTGCTGCTGCAGCTTGGTCAGCGTCCCGTCGGCGCGCAGCGCGTCAACAGCCTTGGAAACACAGGCGGTTAGCGCAGAGCCCTTGGTCAGCACCATGCCGAACTGCTCCGGCGTACTACCAGCCGGGATCTGCCCGACGATCACACCATGATCCAGCTGCGCTGCGCTCATGTAGAAGCCGGTCGGCAGGTCCACCACGATGCCGTCGATCTGCTTGTTCTTCAGCGCCTGCACCGCGAGGTCGTTGGTGTCATAGACCGCCGGCGCCTTGCTCGGCTTGATGGTGTCGGTGATCGTGGTGTAGCTGGTGGTGCCGACCTGAGCACCCAGTTTGGCCCCCTTCAGGCCGGCGAGCGTGCTGACCCCATCGAGCTTGCTGCCCTTGTAGGTGACCACCGACTGCGCGACATCGTAGTAGCCGCTGGAGAAGTCGACCGCTTTCTTGCGCTCGTCGCTGATCGAGACCTGGTTGATGTCGACATCGAAGTTCTTCCGGCCCGGCGTGACCACCGAGTTGAACGAGGCGGTCACCCACTTCACGCTGGACGGGTCGAAGCCGAGTTGCTTGGCCACCGCAAAGGCGACCGCGGACTCGTATCCCTTGCCGTTGCTGGGTTTGTTGTCTGCGAACCAGGGCTCGTAAGCCGGGTTGTCGGTGGCCACCGTGAACGTCCCGGGCGTCTTCAGGGTGAGGTTTGCCTTCGCGCAGGCGTCGGCGGCCGGGCTGCCGGACCCGGACGGGCCGGCCGGCTGGTTAGAGGTCTTGTCGGTCGGCGCGCAGGCGCTGAGCAATAGCGCCGCGCTGCCAGCAATAGCCGCCTGGCGAACCAGAACGGGACGTAGCCGCATGGCAGAACTCCTTAGTTTCGGTTGGCCATCAGCATACGGGGCAACCTCGCCGATATTTCCTACCTATTCAGTAGGTAAAGCGGCTTCTGGCGCAAGGTTGCGAACCATCACGATTCGCCGTCCCATCGCGTCCAGTCCGAGCTCGCGCTCGGCTTCGCGCGCCGCGAGCAGGCCTGGCGTGAGCTCGGTCAGCTCGATGAAGCCGAGGCCGGCGTAGAACGGCCCGTTCCAGGGCACCTCGGCGAACGTGGTCAGGCTCAGCTCGGTGTAGCCGGCCTCGTGCGCCCAGGCAGCGGCCGCCCGGACCAGCGCGCTGCCGACACCCTGGCGCATCGAACGGGGCCGGACCGACAGGCCTGCCAGGTGCGCCTGCCCGTCGACCACCTCGACCCGGGCGTAACCGACCGGCGGGACGCCCGCGACGAGCAGGCATTCGGCGCCAGCAAGCTCGTCCGGGCTGGCCGGCCCGGGCGTCGAGCCATAGCCGGCCACCTCGAACAGCTTGTCGGCGGCCTGCTCGATCTCGATCAGCTGCTCGAAATCAGCCGGGACGGCCGGCCGGATCAGCAACCGGGCCGGCTGCGGCGGCCCTGCAGCCGGCGATGGCTCAGCCGCTGATTGCGGCTCGGCTGGTTGCTTGCCATCGGCTGAGCCGTGCACGGCGAGCGCGCTGATGCCGCCCACCAGGATCAGCGCGGCCAGCCAGCCGATCGTGTGCGCCAGGCCACCGCCGAGCGCGAGATCCCAGAGCCAGCCCAGGATCACGAACCCGCTCAGCAGGATCGTGGTGCGGTACTTCGTCCACACCGCTCGCGAGGCCGCCGACACGTCAGCGCAGCAGGGTCGCGGCCTCGTGCGCCCAATAGGTCAGGATCATCGACGCGCCCGCCCGCCGGATTGAGAGCAACGTTTCCAGAATGACCCGATCGCGATCGAGCCAACCACGCTCGGCGGCCGCCTCGACCATCGCGTACTCACCGGACACCTGGTAAGCGGCTACCGGGACCGGGCAGGCCCGGGCGACCGCACTGAGAATGTCCAGGTACGGCAAGGCCGGCTTGACCATGATCAGGTCGGCGCCCTCAGCCACGTCCAGGCTGACCTCGGCCAGCGCCTCGGCCACCCCGCGGGACGGATCTTGCTGGTAGGTAAGGCGATCACCGGTTAGCGAGGAGTCCACCGCCTCCCGGAACGGGCCGTAGAAGGCGGAGGCGTACTTCGGTGCGTAGGCGAGCACCCCGACATCGCTGCGGCCGGCGCCATCGAGCGCGCGCCGGACGATGCCGACCTGCCCGTCCATCATGCCGCTGGTGCCGAGCAGGTCCGCACCGGCTTCGGCCTGGGCGAGCGCCATCGAGGCGTACCGGCGCAGGGTGGCATCGTTGTCCACCGAACCATCCACCCCGAGCACGCCGCAGTGGCCGTGGTCGGTGAACTCGTCCAGGCACAGGTCGCCCATCAGGACGGTCGCGTCGCCGAGCTCGAACTTCAACCGGGCCAGCGCTGCGTTCAGGATCCCGTTCGGGTCGTCTCCGCCGGAGCCGTTCGCGTCCTTTGTCAGCGGGATGCCGTAGAGCATCAGCCCGCCGACGCCCGCTTCGACCGCGCTGATCGCGGCCTTGGCCAGCGAATCCATCGAATGCTGTACGACGCCGGGCATCGAGCTGATCGGTCGGGGATCGCTGGCACCTTCGGCAACGAACATCGGCAGGACCAGGTCCTGCGGGCGGATCGAGATCTCGCTGGTCAGCCGGCGCAGCGCGGCGGTCCGGCGCAACCGGCGGGGGCGCGACACCGGAAAGGCGGGCAGCGGGGGCAGGGCGTTCACTTCGGCAAGCCTACCCGCACCGGGTTTGCAGGGTTGCTGGCGAATGTGCTGTGCGCCGAGCGTGGCTCACCCCTCCGCTCAGCAGCAGTTATCCACAGGTGGTGTTTGGTGGCTGCGAGTTTCGGGCATGATGTCTGGCATGGGGAGACGGGTGGTTTTGGCGGGGTTTGCGGCCGTCGTGGTGATGGTCGCTGGTTGTACCGGCGGCAGCGCGGGGCCGAACAGGTCTACCGCCTCGGTCGGGACGGCCACCTCGGGCGTGGCGACGACCAGTCTGGTGCCGACGCCAACGCCAACGCCGACCAGCCCGTACCCGGCCGACGTGCCGCTGACCGGCCACAACGTCAAGCCTGGCGAGAAGCCGCCGACCTATCCGGACGCGGCGAAGGCGCGCAGCCAGGCCGGTGCCAACGCCTTCGCCGAGTTCTTCATGCGGACGCTGGATTGGGCCTACGCCACCACGAACCCGTCGTACATGAAGCACTACTACGCGCCATCCTGCGGACAGTGCAGCGGTCTAGCTAGCGGGATTTCCAAAACAGCAACGGACCACCACTGGTACATGGGAGGCCGGCTCACCGTTCACGACGCGACCGGCACTGCAAGAGGTTCCGTGACAGCCGATGCCGACTACTGCTTCCAGCTCGTCATTGACATCACAGCGACTTCCGTAGTCGATAAGAACGGCCACATCCTCAACGGAGATGGCGCTTACAGCGGAAATCGATTCAAGCTATGCGCCGCGTGGACTCAGATCACTAGCTGGCAAGTCAGCTTCTTGGCGAGGCAATCTTGAAGCGATTGTGCGGGCTCGTATTGGCAGCCCTGTTCGCATCGATGTTCCTTGGATCGCCTTTCGCATTCGCCGCCGATTCAGGGTGCGGAGACTCTAGCGGCGCGACGCTGCACGGGGGTACAGGTCCGGGATCGGTGGATGTTTCGGGGGCTTGCTCGGTACATCCGACCGACATCCCGGGCGAAGGCGGCAACCCCGTCCTGGTAGTCGACTGCGGCTACGCGACCGCCAAGGACGACCACACCTTCTGGAACAAGCAGTGCGGCCCGACCGGCTTTCCGTGCCCGCCGGTCCCGGGCAATCCGAACCCGCACCAGTTCATGACGATGTTCGCGCTCACCCAGCCGCCCGTCCCGATCGCGGCCTGGTGTGCCGGCGCCACCACCCCGATGCCGTCGGCCGCCGCGCTGCGCGATGAGGTGATCCGGCTGCTGCATGCTCCGAGCATCGGCGTCTCACCGGCAACCGGTACCGGCCTGGTCAATTTCAAGACGCTGTTCTGGATCAACACCGGCCAGCAGGTCGCGCTCGGTCGCGCGCAACTCGTCGGATTCCCCGTACAACTAAGGGTGAACTACCTGCGCACCGAGTTCGACTACGGCGACGGCAGCACCGGCACGCTCAGCCCAGGCCCGGGCACCGCCTACGACCCGGCACACGACTGCGGGCCCTGCCCGGACCGGTTCGGCCACAGCTACTCAGCACCAGGCCAGCGAACGATCACCGCGCGGGTTTACTGGCAGGCCCAGTTCCAGGTCGGGCAGCAAGGCTGGACCACGATTCCGGGCGAGGTCACCGCTACCCGACCGGCCACCACCACGCTCACCATCAAGCAAGCCCGCGGCAGCCTGGTCAGCCCGCGTTAGTCCCAGAACCAGAAATGTCACCACCAGCGTGAGTCAGGGCTCACGCTGGTGGTGACATCTAGCGATAGCAGAGTGCCTTAGCGAACCTGACGCGGTCGCGTACCAGCCCGCGACCGGCGCGCCGGCGCCGATGCGGCCTTCTCCCGCTCCTCCTCGGCCCGACGCTGAGCGAACTCAGCGAGCGCGTCGATCAGCGCGGCGACGTTGGCGGTCTCGGGCTGGACGTCCACCCGCAACCCGAACTCGCGCGCGGTGGCTGCGGTCTGCGGGCCGATGCAGGCCACCACCGTCCGGTTGTGCGGCTTGCCGGCGATGCCGACCAGGTTGCGCACGGTCGAGGACGAGGTGAAGCACACCGCCTGGAAACCACCGGACTTGATCGCGTCCCGGATCTCGGCGGCCGGCGGAGCCGCTCGCACCGTCCGGTAGGCGGTCACGTCGTCAATCTCCCAGCCGCGCTGGCGCAGCCCCTCGGCCAGCGTCTCGGTGGCGATGTCGGCGCGTGGCAGCAGCACCCGGTCGATCGGGTCCAGCACGTCGTCGTAGGGCGGGAAGTCAGCCAGCAAGCCTTCGGAGGACTGCTCGCCGGACGGCAGCAACTCCGGCCGGATGCCGAAGGCACGCACTGCCTCGGCGGTCTGCTCACCGACACAGGCGATCTTCACGCCGGCGAACGCGCGCGCGTCCAGGCCGAAGTCCTCGAACTTCTCCCGGACCGCCTTGACCGCGTTGGTCGAGGTGAACACGATCCACTCGTAGCGGCCGGTGACCAGGCCCTTGATCGCGCGCTCCATCTGGGTCGGGGTACGCGGCGGCTCGACAGCGATGGTCGGCACCTCGACCGGCACCGCGCCGTAGTCACGCAGCCGCTCGCTCATCGCGCCGGCCTGCTCCTTGGTGCGCGGCACCAGGATCTTCCAGCCGAACAGCGCGCGGGACTCCCACCAGGCCAGCTTGTCGCGGGCGGCAGCGGCCTTGCCGATGCTCAGCACCACTGGGCCGCTCATGCCGGTGGCCGACAGCTCGGCCTCGGCCAGGGTTCCGGCGACGGTGACCTGCGCGGTCGTGGTGCCCGCCGAGGTCACTGCCACCGCGCTGTCGGGCTTGAGCCCGGACGCGACCAACTGCTCAGCCACCTGGCCGACCTCGCCGGCGTCCAGGGTCAGCACCAGGGTGCCGGGCGCCGCTGCCAGCGCCTCGAAGTCCACCGGCTGGCCCTGTCGCAGATCGACCTCGGTGTGCACCGGCCCTACCGGCACACCGGCGTAGCTGGCGGTCGCGGCGGCCACCGACAGCGCCGGCACCACCTCGAAGGGCACCGTGGTCTTGCCGACGGCCAGCGCCTCGCGGGTGACGGCGTCGGAGCCGAACGGGTCACCCGACACCACCCGCGCCACCACCGCGCCGTTGCGCGCCTCGGCCAGCAGCGCCTTGGCGACATCGGCCGGCGCCGGATCGGCCGGACGGATCTCACCTGCTATCAGAGCTCGCACCGCGTCGGTGACCGAGGCATCGACATAGGCCACCTCGGCCGATGCCAGCACCTCGACGGCGCGGGCGGTGAGCAGTCCAGCGTCGCCCGTGCCGGTGCCCACGAAGGACACCTTGCCGACGGACTTACGCGCTCGGGTCATTTCGAGCTCCCCATCATGATGTTCGCGCCGAGATCGATCAGTTCAGCGGCCAGCCGCTGCC
>JBDSAN010000159.1:0-6189 GCA_039922115.1 Jatrophihabitantaceae bacterium | reverse complement strand
CCTCCAGCGGCGTCTCGACGTCGTAGCGATGCGCCTGGTACAGGTCGACGTAGTCGGTTCCCAGCCGGCGCAGCGAACCGTTGATCGATTCGAGAATGTGCTTGCGGGATAAGCCCGCGTCGTTGTGCCCGCGCGGCCCGGTCGGCCAGTACACCTTGGTGAAGATCTCCAGCGACTCGCGCCGCTGACCCTTCAGCGCGTCGCCGAGCACCGACTCGGCCGCGGTGTTGGCGTAGACGTCAGCGGTGTCGAAGGAGGTGATGCCGGCATCCAGCGCGGCGTGCACGCAGCTGGCCGCGACATCGTTTTCGACCTGCGAGCCGTGCGTCAACCAGTTGCCGTAGGTGATCTCGGAGATCTTGAGTCCGCTGTTGCCCAGGTATCTGAAGTCCATGCCCTCGACCCTACTTCGCGGCAGGGCTCGGCTATCGGCGGACCGGCAGGCGCTACTCCGACAGCGGCATCGGCCCGTAGACGTGCTTGCCGTCATGCACCAGGCTGACCCCGGCCACGCCCAGCTCGGCCAGGTTGCGCCAAGCCTCGCCCAGCCAGCTCTCGGCATCGGACTGGCTGGTGAAGCTGCCCGACTCGGCAGCCTCGGTGTTGTCCGGCTCGTACTCCCACGTCCAAGACATGCCATCACCTTCCGCGTTAACCGAGCATGCTGAGTCGAGCGTGCCGGTACACGCTAGCCTGCCGACCAGCCGCTCGACTCAGCCGGTGGCCAGCCAGCTTCGGTTGCTATGGTCGGCGACGCCGCCCGAGAGAGCTGGGAACCGTGATGACCGAAGCCGAACCGAGCGAGCTGCCCGAACCGAGCCAGCTGCCCGAACCGAGCCAGCTGCTCAGCGCCACCATCGAGGCGATCGACTACCCGGACTCCGATGCCGCGCGGGAAGCCACTCAGCGACTCGCCGAGCTGGGCCGGCCGGCCGGTTCGCTGGGCCGCCTTGAGGAACTGGCGAGTTGGGCTGCCGGAGTGCAGGGACGCTGCCCGCCGACCGCCTTCGGCCGCAGCCGGCTGGTGCTGTTCGCCGGCGACCACGGCATCGCCACCGATCAGGGCATTGCCGCCGGCCCGGCCGGATCCACTGCGGACCAACTCGCCGCGCTCGGTGCCGGACACGGCATCCTGAACTCCTTCGCCGAGGCTGCCGGAGTCGGCGTCCGACTGGTCGACATCGCCGTCGATGCCGACACCGAACCGGCCGGGTCGAGCTGGAAGGTGCGCCGTGGCAGCGGCCGGATCGACCAGCGGGACGCGCTGAGCACCGATGAGGTTCAGGCAGCGATCAACGCCGGAATCTCGATCGCGGATCACGAGATCGAGGCTGGCGCCGAGCTGCTCATCGTCGCCGACCTGGGTGCCGGTAACCGGATCGCCGCGGCCACCCTGATCTCGGTACTGACCGACACCGAGCCGATCAAGGTGGCCGGCCAGCCGGGCCCGCTGGACGATGCGCGCTGGATCGGCGACTGTGCCGCGATCCGGGACGCCCGGCGCCGGGCCTGGCCGCATCGCGGCGAGCTGGCCGAGCTGCTGGCCGTGGCCGGCGGCGCCGACCTGGCCGCGATGACCGGCTTCATGCTGCAGGCGGCCCGGCGGCGTACCCCGGTGCTGCTGGACGGGCTGGTGGTCACGGCTGCCGCTTTGGTCGCTCAGCTGGCCAGTCCACGGGTGGTGCGCTGGCTGCAGGCCGCACACCTGTCCCCCGAACCGGCGCACGAGATCGCGTTGCGCCGGCTCGGCCTGGTCCCGATCGTCGAGCTCGACATCTGGCTCGGCCAGGGCAGCGGTGCGCTGGTGGTGTTGCCGCTGCTGCGGTCAGCCACCCAGCTGCTCAGCGACGCCGTAGCGACCTGCTAGCGAACCCGCGAGTCGACGAACGGCAGCGCGACCAGCTCGGCGGCCAGCGTCCGGCCACGAACCTGGATTGCCACCTGATCGCCGACGTTCAGGCCGGCCTCGGTCGCGATCAGGGCCAGCGCGATGCCCTTCTTCAGGGTCGGTGAGAACGTCCCCGAGGTGGTCTGGCCAATCACCGCACCGGAGCTGTCCAGCACCTCCATGTGGCCGCGCGGCACGCCACGCTCGGTGAGCAGCAGGCCCCGCAGCCGCCGCGCCGGGCCGCTCGACCGCTCGGCCAGCAGCGCGTCACGTCCCCAGAATTCGTCCTTCTTCCAGCCGACCGCCCAGGACGAACCGGCCTGCACCGGGGTGATCTCGCGGCTGAGGTCCTGCCCGTGCAGCGGGTAGCCCATCTCGGTACGCAGGGTGTCGCGAGCGCCGAGGCCGGCCGGCATGCCGCCGTGCAGCCTGGCGGTCTCGACCAGCGCGTCCCACAGCGGGACGGCCCGGTTCCAGGCCGGGATCAGCTCGTAGCCGTGCTCGCCGGTGTAGCCAGTCCGGCAGACCCGCACCGGGTAACCGTCGAAGTCGGCGTCGACGAAGGACACGTAGTCGAGTTCAGTGGGCAGCCCCAGCGCCTGCAGAACCTCGGCCGAGCGCGGACCCTGGACGGCGATCACCGCGAACTGCTCGTGCTGATCTGTCACCAGCACGCCGTCCGGAGCCGACTTGGTCAGCAGCCCGATCACCTCGGCCGCGTTGGCGGCATTCGGCATCAGGAAGACCTCGTCGTCGGACAGCAGGTAGCTGAACACGTCGTCGATGACGCCGCCATCGGCTGCGCAGCACAGCGTGTATTGGGCCTGCCCTGGGCTGATCTTGCCGAGATCGGCCGTCAGGCAGGAGTTGACGTAGCTGCGCGCGCCAGGTCCGGCGACGGTGGCCTTGCCCAGGTGCGAGACGTCGAAGATGCCAACCGCCTCGCGCACGCTGGTGTGCTCGGCGATCACGCCACCGCCGGATGCACTGTATTCAATGGGCATCTGCCAACCGCCGAAGTCGGCGAGCTTGGCACCGAGGTCAACGTGGCGGTCGTTCAACGGTGAGCGGCGCAGATCAGTCATGGCGCAACGGTACCGATCTGCGGCTAAGCGGCCCGCTCAGGCATCGGGTTCGGCATCGGGTTCGGCATCGGGTTCGGCATCGGGTTCGGCATCGGGTACGCACCGACACCGGCCGGGACGTGCGGAGGTTTCGGCTCAGCCGGACAGTCAGCCTCGGCAGCGCCCAAGATCGCTTCACCTAGAGTGTCGCGCATGACCTCGGTGCATCTGATCGACGCAGCCAACCCGACCGCCAGTGACGTGGTGATCATCGCCACCGTGAGCACCGACTCCGGTGTCGCGCGGGTGGCCGGCTCGCAACTGCTGGATCCCTCGCTGGACGCCGTGCTCGACCAGGCCTTGCGGGCCCTGGACGCATCCGGCAAGGCCGAGCAAATATGCCGGATCCCGACCCTGGGACACGGCCCGGTCGGGCTGGTGGTAGCCGTCGGACTCGGCCGCGGCAGCGCCGACCGGCCGGCCCCGGCAGCGGTCCGGCGCGCGGTCGGGGCCGCGTTGCGCTCGATCGACTCGGCCAGCCGGGTCACCATCGCAATCGGGGACGGCACCGATCCGGAACTGGTCGGTGCGATCTGCGACGGCGCCCTGCTCGGCAGCTACCGGTTCACCCGCTACAAGTCGGCCAGCTCGCCGGCCGCGCTCAAGCGGATCAATATCGCGGTCACCGATCCGTCCGATCGGGCCGCGAAGGCAGCGATCCGCCGATCCCAGGTGATCAGCACCGCGATCAACAACACCCGCGACCTGGTCAACACCCCGGCCAATGACCTGAACCCGGTCACCTTCGCCGACTACGCCAAGCTGCAGGGCGAGGCCGCCGGCCTGACCGTCGAGGTCATGGACGAGCGGGCGCTGCGCCGCGGCAGCTACGGCGGCATCCTCGCCGTCGGCAGCGGTTCGGCGACCCCGCCCCGGATGGTCCGGCTGAGCTATCGGCCGACCCGGGCGCGCGGTTCGGTCGCGCTGGTCGGCAAGGGCATCACCTTCGATACCGGCGGCCTGGACATCAAGACCTCGATGATGGCGGTGATGAAGTCCGACATGGGTGGCGCGGCGGCGGTCGTCGAGGCCGTGATCGCGGCAGCCAAGCTGAAGCTGCCGGTGGCGGTGACCGCGACCGTGCCGATGGCCGAGAACGCGGTCTCGGGCACCTCGTTCCGGCCCTCGGACGTGCTAACCCTGCATGACGGGCGCACCGTCGAGGTGGACAACACCGACGCCGAGGGACGGCTGATCCTGGCTGATGCGATGCTGCGCGCCTGCGAGGACGGCCCGGACTACCTGATCGAGACCTCGACGCTCACCGGTGGTCAGCTGGTCGCCCTCGGCGAGCACACCGCCGCGGCGATGGGCAGCGAGGACTTCCGGGATCGGGTGGTCGCGGCCGGCGCCCGGGTCGGCGAGTCGCTATGGCCGATGCCGCTGACCGATGACCTGCGTCCCCGGCTGAACTCCACCATCGCCGACATCACCAACCTGCCCAAGGAACGCTGGGGTTCGATGCTGGTGGCCGGCAGCTTCCTGGCCGAGTTCGTCGCCGAGGGCGTGCAGTGGGTGCACCTCGACATCGCCGGCCCGTCGTTTGCCGGCTCGGCCAGCGGCTACACCCCGACCGGTGGTACCGGCTTCATCGTCGCCACCATCGTTTCCATGCTGAGCGAGCTCGCCGCCAGCTGATCAGCCGGCCGGGACGGGCTCAGCGCGACTTGTTGCGGGCGTTGTAATCGCGCATCCGCTGCGGGTAGCCGACCACGCTGGCGTCGTAGAGCGGGATCGCCTGGCGCTTGGCGAACTGCTCGGCGCCGCGCGGGCCGTCCACCCGGCGCCGGGTCCACTCACCATCGTGCGCGATCAGCAGGACGGTGGTGTCGGTGACCGCCGTCCGGGGCTCGACGTAGGCCTCGACGCCCAGCCGGGAGCGGATGAATTCCTCCAGGTGCGCGGTATCGCTTGAGGTGCCGGTGCGCAACGTGCCTGCATTCTTTCCTGACCGACCCCGCGACCGGCCCCGGCCGAACATCCTCATCTGATCCTCCGCGTGACATGCCCCGGCACCAACCGATACCAGCCCGGCAGCAGCCACCATGATGTCATCGCCAGCCCTGCCACCGGGTGTGTAACGCGCCGCCCGGCTGACCGGTAACCGCAACCAAGTGACAAGATGGAGCAGGCCCTATTGCCGGGCCTGGCTGAATCAAGCTGTGCACAAACTGATGGACAACGGTGACCATCGAGGCGCTGCCTCGGAGCTGGGAGACATTTCGTGACAGGCGAACAGACCCCCAACCACTTCGACGTCGTCATCCTGGGCGGCGGCAGCGGTGGCTATGCCGCGGCCTTGCGGGCCGCCGAGCTGGGCAAGTCGGTTGTGCTGATCGAGAAGGACAAGGTCGGCGGCACCTGCCTGCACCGGGGCTGCATCCCGACCAAGGCGCTGCTGCACGCCGGCGAGATCGCCGACGCCGCCCGGGAGTCGGCACAGTTCGGCGTCAACGCGAGCTTTGACGGCATCGACATGGCTGGCGTCCACAAGTACAAGGACGGCGTGATCGGCAAGAACCACAAGGGCTTGCAGGGCCTGATCCTCAGCCGCGGCATCAAGATCGTCGAGGGCGAGGGCAAGCTGGTCGATGCCCGGACGGTCCAGGTCGGCGACACCAGCTACACCGGCGCCAACGTGATCCTGGCGACCGGCTCCTACGCGCGGTCACTGCCCGGCCTGGACATCGACGGCCAGCGGGTGATCACCTCTGACCACGCCCTGCAGCTGGATCGGGTGCCGGCCTCGGCAATCGTGCTCGGCGGCGGCGTGATCGGCTGCGAGTTCGCCTCGGCCTGGACCTCGTTCGGAACCAAGGTCACCATCGTCGAGGCACTGCCGCACCTGGTGCCGCTCGAGGACGAGGCCAACTCCAAGCTGCTCGAGCGGGCCTTCCGCCGGCGCAAGATCGACTTCAAGCTGGGTGCCCGGTTCGCCAAGGTCGAATCGACCGAGACCGGCGTCCGGGTCCACCTGGAAAGCGGCGACACCCTGGAAGCCGAGCTGCTGCTGGTCGCGGTCGGTCGCGGCCCGACCTCGGCCAATCTCGGTTACGAGGCGGCCGGGGTAGCGATGGATCGTGGCTTCGTCACGGTGGATGAGTACTGCCGGACCAGCGTCGATGGCGTCTATGCCGTCGGCGACCTGATTCCGACCCTGCAGCTGGCCCACGTCGG
>JBDSAN010000158.1:0-3485 GCA_039922115.1 Jatrophihabitantaceae bacterium | reverse complement strand
GCGGTAGCGATCCGGCGCGGGTTGCTCCACCAGATGGGCCCGGACCAGCGCGGCCAGCACCCGGCGGGTTTCTGACACGCTGCTGTCGGTGAGCGCGGCCAGCGTCAGCGGCGTCAGGTCCGGCCCGGGATGCAGGCCCAGGCACCGGAATGCCAACGCCGCATCGGCCGGCAGCAGCTGGTATGACCAGGAAAACACTGCCCGAATCGCGGTACGCGGATCATCGCCGGCATCCAGCAGATCCAGCCGGCGGCGACCGGTGGTGAACTCATCAACCAGCTCGTCCAGCGGACGGCTGCCCCGGCTGACCGCCAGCTCGGCCGCGATCCGCAGTGCCAGCGGCAGCCCGGCGCACTGGTCGGCCAGCGCGTTCAGCGCCGTTGGGCTGGTGGCCACCGGCGGGTTGACCAGCGCGCGCAGCAGCGCGGTGGCCTCGCCACTGGATAGCGGCGGGACGTCGATCCGGTAGCCGCCGTGCCGGGCGATCAGGCCGGTCAGGCTGTCCCGGCTGGTCACCAGCACCGAACAGGACGCGGCGCCGGGCAACAGCGGGCGAACCTGCTCGGCATCGCGGGCGTTGTCCAGCATGATGAGCATCCGCCGTCCGGACAGCAATGACCGGTATTGGGCGGCACATTCGGCCAATTCTCTCGGGATATTCACCACCGGCACCCCGAGCGCCCGCAGGAACCGGGCCAGCGCCTGGGCAGGCGGCACCGGCTGGTCCGGGTCGAAGCCACGCAGGTCGAGGTAGAGCTGTCCGTCCGGGAACTGCTGGTGCCTGGTCTGGGCCCAGTGCACGGCCAGCGCGGTCTTGCCGGCCCCCGCCGTGCCGCACACCGCGGCAATGACACCGGTCTGCCGGCGGCTCAGCAACAGGTCCAGTTCGGCAAGCTGTTCGGCGCGCCCGGTGAAGTTGTCCA
Organism: Jatrophihabitantaceae bacterium; assembly: GCA_039922115.1. Taxonomy (GTDB): domain Bacteria; phylum Actinomycetota; class Actinomycetes; order Mycobacteriales; family Jatrophihabitantaceae; genus Jatrophihabitans_A. The sequence continues at coordinate 2,562 of JBDSAN010000158.1, read as the reverse complement.
CCGACTGCGGCAGCTGATGCAGCACCGCTTCACGGACTGGCGGGGCGGCGTGGCTGACCCGGTGGGCGTCCCGATAAGCCGAAACCCGGTCCCACGCCTCGGCCCATTCCCGCTGTTCGGCAGGCGTGGCGCCGAGTGCGATCACGATCCGGTCGAGCACCTGGGACGGGGCCAACCTGCGGCCGGTGAGGTAGGCGTGCACGGTGGAGCGCGGTTCGCCGACCCGGTCGACCAAGTCGTCCAGGCCGACCTTGGCCGAGCGGGTGCCCCGCGCCGCGCGCGAGCGCAGTAGCCCGAGTTCGCGCGCCAGATCCTCCAGGTTTGCGATCCGGGCCGGGTCGGGTCCGGTGCGCGAAGGACGGCCGTCCACAGTTCCTGCGCCTCCTCCGACAGATTCGGCATACGACGGCAGACAGGAACACGAACAACTAGAAATCCCCGAACGTCCACGTATGTCTTGCGTCGCAGGATATGTCGAAGCAAGTCGGCCGACAACCCTTTCACGGCAACTCACGTTAATTGCAAGTTACGACCAAATACGCTTTGCAGTCAACCGGTAACTCTATCCATCCGATCGGACGCGCACGCCAGATCGGGAACACTGGCAAGCGCTCGCAAAGGCGAGTCCAGATCGACCGTCAGCAGCGTCAGGCCGAGGCCGGCTGCGGCGCCGGCAGCACGGCGGGGACGGGCACCGCGACCGGCTTCGGCTGATCGATGTCGGTGCTGGCCAGGAACTCCTGCATGGTGCGCTCGCGGCCGTACCGGTGCTTGAGCCACAGGTAACCGAGGAAGGCGGCCGGGCCGAACAGCGTCTGGGCCGGTACCACCAGGTCGGTGCGGGCGTCGATGAAGGTGTCGACCAACAACGGTGCCAGGGCCGGGGCCACCGCGCCGAACAATGCGATCAGTACCAGGGCCAGTCGGGCCGCGACCCGGCCGTAGGCTTTGAACGCGGTGATCATGAACAGCGCGTACACCAGCAGGTCACCCAGACCGATGCTGGCGTTGTACAGCCCGTATCGCATGCCGATGGACGGGTCCAGCGGGTAGCCGAGGAACTGCTCGGCGAGCTTGTTGGTCAGTGGCACGAACAGCGTGAAGGCACCGTCATAGAGGGACAGGATCAGCGCGAACCAGGCCACGTGCCGCAGCCGCATGCCACCCTGGGCGTAGAGGTTGGCCACCGACACCGCTCCCAGCACCACGATGATGTCGGTCTCGAACCAGGCCAGCTGCCAGCCGAAAACGGTGCCCAGCATGGTGCGGCTCAGCCAGATGCTGGTGCCGATCAGCAACCCGATACCCAGCCACAACCAGCCCGTGCTGAGCAACGGCCGGTAGCCGATCGACAGCGACGCGGCGAAGGTGACGCCGAGGAAGAACGTCAACGCCCAGTGCGGCAGGTACTGATAGGCCACCGGTAGCGCGACGATGAAGCAGAACAGGATGCCGACGTCTCGGCGGTTGAAGGTGCCGATAGCCGGCCGTTCCAGCCGCACCCGGCGCAGGTAGAACAGCGCCAGGGTGCTCGCCGAGATCGCCCCGATCATCGCCACGATGAGCTCGAATACCGTTGCTACCACACGGGAATCATGCATGTCATTCTCCGATTAGGGCCGGGCGGCTGACGAAGGTCGTCTCGTGCAGGTCGCTGCGCAGGTGGCGAAGCGAGCTGGCCTGGTCGTCGGTCACCACCAGCAGGTCGAGGTCCAGGCCCAGGTCGGCGAAGTGCTCGCGGGCGCCGGCCTCGCCGAGTCCGGCGAGGGCGCCGGCCGGCAGCGTCAAGCGCAGCCGGCCGTACTGCACGTCAGCGCGGAACCGGGACGGCCAGGGTTGGCTGGGCAGCGCCTCCACCGCCTCGATCAGCTCCCGGGGGGTGGCCGCCACCGTGTGACCGATCCGCAGCAGGTGGTCGGCCTTGCCGAGGATCGCGCTGGTCGCCGGAATGCCGGCCACCTCGCAGGTCAGCGGCTCGCCCGGCAGGCAGCGCACCACATCGCGCGTGTCATAGCGGAATACCGGCATGCAGTCCCGATACGGAAAGTACGGGGTGATCACCACGGTGGCCAGGGCGCCCGGCGCGGCTGGCTCGCCGGTCACCAGGTCCAGCGTCTCGACCAGGCCCATGTTGATGTCATGGTGCAAGTGGCCGGCGCTGCAGGTCCGTCCAGATACCGGCATCACCTCGGTCATGCCGAACGAGTCATTGATCTTGCCGACGCCGAAGGTCTGCCGAGCCGCGCTGGCCAGGCTGGTCGACAGCACCTCACCGCCGCAGTCGATCCGGCGAAGCCGGAAGTCATCGGGTCCCATCCCGCGCTGGCGGGCCCGGACCACCAGTTCACCCAGGTAGCTCGGGCTGGTCGACAGCAGCGTGGCGGCACCCTCGGTGAGGTTATCCAGTGACTCGTCGACCGGTATCACGCCCAGCAGCCGACAGCCGGCCCCGACCAGCCGGCAGATCGCCGCGTCCAGGTGATTGGCCGCGGTGGCGCGAGAACTAACGTTGACCTGCATGATGTCGCTGGGCCGGATCTCATCGCGCAGCACCCCGGACAA
>JBDSAN010000157.1:0-8946 GCA_039922115.1 Jatrophihabitantaceae bacterium | reverse complement strand
CCCGACCACCTGGTAGCCAGCTGGCAGCGCGGTGCGGCCCGCTGGTCGCGGGCCGTACCACGCCGTCACTGCTCCCGGCGCGATCGCTGGGCGCGCAGCCGGCGCAGCCGGTTGATCAGCACGGGGGAGTAGGCCAGCGCATCGGGATTATCGATCAGCTGGTTGAGCAACTGGTAGTACCGGGTCGAGGCCATTCCCAGTTGCTCGCCGATCGCGGCCTCCTTGCGGCCGGCCTGCCGGAACCGCTTCGCCTCGAAGTCCAGGATCGCTTTGTCGACGTCGGTAAGCATGCGCTAAGCCTGCCTGATGGCACCGACAATCTCTGCTCGCGCTCAGCCGGACGTTTCGATCCCGAAAGGTTGCCGGCCGGCCGGCTGGCTGGGCCGCGCGGTGACCGGGCCGAGCTCGGGAACCGGCCGCTCGACCGAGTGGCCGGCCCGCAGGGTCAGCGGCTGGCCGTGGTGGTCGATCGTGAGTTCGGAGTCCGGGCCGTCCTCGATCAGGTACTGCACCCGGTCGGCCAGCGCGACCACGCGCACTTTGCAGCCGTGCCAGCGCACCGCGAAGCTGAGTCGCGAGATCGCGGCCGGCAGCCTGGGCGCGAAGCTGAGCTGACCGCCGTGATCGCGCAGGCCGCCGAAGCCGCAGACCAGCCCCAGCCAGGCACCGGCCAGCGAGGCTACGTGCACCCCATCGCCGGTGTTGTGTTCCAGATCCTGCAGATCCATCATCGAGGCCTCGCGCACGTAGTCGTGCGCCAGCTCCAGCTGGCCGACCTCGGCGGCCAGCACCGCCTGGGTGCAGGCTGACAATGACGAATCGCGGACGGTCAATGCCTCGTAGTAGTCGAATGCCCTTGCCTTGTCGGCCAGGCTGAACGAGTCACCGCACCAGTGCATCGCCAGCACCAGGTCGGCCTGCTTGACCACCTGCTTGCGGTAGATGTCGAAATACGGTGCGTGCAGCAGCAGCGGGTAGCCGCCGGAGCTGGCCGTCGCCTCGAAGTCCCAGCGCTCGCGCTGCGTCGATCCCCGGTACTGCTCGGGCATTTCCCGTTCGCTGTCATAGGCAATCGCGATCGCATCGGCGGCCTGCAGCCAGCGCTCAGGCTCGCCGGCCTCGACCCCGAGCACGCCGGCCTGCTGCTGCCAGCGCTGCGCTGCCAGCGTTGCGTAACGCAGGTTCCGGGCCGCGACCAGGTTCGTGTAGGTGTTGTCGTCGACCAGCGCGCTGTACTCGTCCGGCCCGGTCACCCCGTCGATGTGAAACTTGCCGTCGGCACCGAAGTATCCCAGCGAATACCAGAGCCGCGCGGTCTGTACCAGCAGCGGCAAGGCACAGTCACGCTCGAACTCGGCATCGGCGCTCCACTGCACGTAGCGCACCGCGGCCAGCGCGATATCGGCGTTGATATGGAAGGCTGCCGTACCGGCCGGCCAGTAGGCCCCGCATTCCTGGCCGCGAATCGTCCGCCACGGAAAGGCCGCGCCGGCCTGGTTCAGGTCGGCGGCTCGCTGGGTGGCCAGTTCCAGCGTGGACAGCCGCCAGCGCAGCGCGTCAGCGGCAGCCTTCGGCGCGGTCGCGGTCAGCACCGGCAGCACGAAGGTCTCGGTGTCCCAGAAGGCATGGCCGTCATAGCCCGGACCGGTCAGGCCCTTAGCCGCGATCGCCCGGCGCTCGGCCCGGGCACCGGCCTGCAGGACGTGGAACAGGCCGAACCGGACGGCTTGCTGCACGGCCGGGTCGCCGTCGATCTCGACGTCCGCGCCGTCCCAGAATTCCTCGACATAATCGCGCTGTTCGGCGACCAGGCCGGCCCAGCCGGTCTGCCGCACGGCCGAGATCGCCGCGTCCACCTGATCGCGCAGCGCCGGAACGGTGCGCTGGCTGGACCAGCCGTAGCCGACGAACTTGGTCACCGTCAACCGCTGGCCGGGCGCCAGCTGGGTGGCGACCGTGGTGCGGGACCAGTCCGGTTCGACGATGGTGTCGGCTTCGGCTTCGGCGTCGGTATCGATCAGGTGGTCAGCGACCGCGGCCATCCACAGCTTGCTGGCACGGGTGCGGTGGATGAGCAGCGAGCGGTTGCCCGCCATGGCCTGCTCGACCGGTTCGAGCGGTCGTTGCAGGGCCGCGGCCACTCGGGGGTCGGCCGAGGCCGCCGGCATCGACTCGTTGGCCACCAGCTCGGACTGCACCACGATCCGGGCCGGATCGTCGACCGCCTCGACCTGGTACTGGACGGCCAGGATGGCGCGCTGGGTGAATGACACCAGCCTGGTCGAGCGGATCCGGATCAGCTGACCGGCCGGCGAGCACCACTCGACGACCCGCCGGAGCAGCCCGCTGCGCAGGTCCAGCACCCGTTCGTGGTGCAGCAGTTGGCCGTAGCGCAGGTCCAGCGGTTCGTCATCGACCAGCAGCCGGATCAGCTTTCCGTTGGTGACGTTGACGATTGTCTGGCCCGACTCGGGATAGCCATAGCCGGACTCGGCATACGGCAACGGCCGGGCCTCGTAGAAGGAGTTGAGGTAGGTGCCGGGCAGGCCGCTGGGCTCGCCCTCGTCGAGGTTGCCGCGCACGCCGATGTGGCCGTTGGCCAGCGCGAACACCGACTCGCTCTGGGCCAGCTTGGTCAGGTCGAGGCCGAGCTGGCGGACATGCCACGGCTCCACCGGAAAGCTTCGATCGGGAATCATCAGCTATCACCGAGCAAATCGGCCAGGTCGGTGACCACCAGGTCGGCACCGTGCGCGGTCAACTCGGCTGCTTGCCCGACCCGATCCACCCCGATCACGTAGCCGAACTTGCCGTCCCGGCCAGCCTGAACGCCGACCAGCGCGTCCTCGAACACCGCCGCCTGGCTCGGCTCGGTGCCGGCCAGCCTGGCACCGGCCAGGAACGAGTCCGGATGCGGCTTGCCGGGCAGGTGCTGGCTGGCCAGGGTCAGGCCGTCGATCCGTCCCTCGATATAGCGGTCCAGCCCGGTGGTGCGAAGCACCAGTTCGGTGTTGGCGCTGGAGGACACCACGATCCGGCGCAGCCCGGCGCGCTCGACAGCTTGCAGGTACCGCAGCGAACCCTCGAACACCTCGACGCCGTCACGGGCAATCCGCTCGGTCAGCGCCCGGTTCTTCCGGTTGCCCAGGCCGTGCACGCTCTCGACCTGCGGGCCATCGGCCGGCTCGCCCTCGGCCAGCGTGATGCCGCGGGAGGCGAGGAAGTCGCGTACCCCGTCCTCGCGTGGCTTGCCGTCGACGTAGCTGTCGTAGTCATCGTGCTGATCGAACGGACGGAAGGACGCGCCGTCACGCTCGCGCAGGTAGTCGTCGAAGGTCTGCTTCCAGGCCGCGGCGTGCACGGCGGCGGTATTGGTCAGCACCCCGTCCAGGTCGAACAAGCACGCCCGGATGGCGGCCGGCAGCCCGAGCGGCATCGCGTGTCCCTTCGCTGTGCGCACGGCTGCCCGCCATGCGTCGCTACCGATCAAGCTAGCCGGTAGCGGCCCGCGATGGGCGTAACGAGGGGTATCGGTGGGGCGGTTTCGGCTAGGCCTGGCTGGGCGCGCTGGCCTGGATCGAGCCCCGGACGTCCCGGCGGACCTGATCGATCAGGTCCAGCACCGAGCGAATCCGCGCCGAGGTGTCGTGCGAGCCGGGCTGCAAGGTTGCGCTCAGTTCCAGCGAGGCGGCGTTCAGGTTGCGGATCACCACATCGTCCAGCCGGGCCGCGATCCGTTCCCGTTCCCGGCTGCGCACCACGTTCTCGGTACTTTCCAGCAGCGCCAGTTCAGCCTGCACCCGAGGCGTGATGTCGACCACCAGCACGTAGAAGCCGTCCAGGGTGCCATTCACCAGCCGAGGGGTGTAGCAGACCTGCACCTGGCGGGCGGTTGCCTCACCGTCGCGCTGGACCCGTTCGAACTGCTGCGGCTCACCGGCCAGCGCACCCTCGATGTAGGCCAGGTTCATGGTGTAAGCGGCCGGCCCGAGCAGGCTCTCCAGGTGCATGCCGTACACCTGGCTCGGGGTGAGCCCGAACCACTGGACGAAGGCCCGGTTGGCGAACCGGTTTCGTTCATCGCCGTCCCACCAGGAGATCATCGCGGGCAGGTGGTCGACAATGTCGGCGAGATCTGGGGTTTCCCGTCCGAACGCCCCCGGATGCTGGCTAACGGAATGCAGCGCCCCATCCGGATAGCCGGTACCCGGGTCAGCGAGTCCGCTGGGTTCAGGCATCATTCGCGCGCCCTCCGGATCGTGTCGGCCGTGCTGGATGCCCCCGGTCAGCAGGTGACTACTCATCCAGATGCTGAAACAGGTACAGAGTTGCCCAGCTCTCGACTCAACGTCCAGGGTCTTAGGTCCCTACCGCTACCGCCCGCGATCTGCCGGACCCGCTCAGCATTACCCGAAACCGGGCGAACCTCACCGGCCCGGCCCGATGGCTGTCGCAGTTGTGGTCGCGGTGAGTTGACTCGGCGTATGGCCGACCGCTGCCAGGTTTGACGGCTCGGTCGGACGGCTCCTAGCGTGCTGGGCAGGAGCCCGCGTACCGGGCCTTTGCCTGGCCTTTCCCTGGGCCGTCCCCAATAGGCAGTTCTTATGGGGTAATGGCTCGACTCGCGCCGGATCGAGAGGAACTGATGTACGGATTGCTAGCTGTCCTGTTGGTGATTGGCCTGGTAACGGCGGTATGGCTGGTGTCGCGAGCGCGCCGGCCGGTGGCGCCGACCGAGCCGGAGCCGCTGCAGCTTCGATCGCTGCCGGACGCGGTGCGTAAGAGTTTCATCAATGAATGGAGGACTGTCCAGCAACGGTTCGTCGATCAGCCATCGACCGCGCTGGGCTCGGCGAACTCGCTGCTGACGCAGGTGATGACCGAGCGCGGCTACCCGGTGGCCGATTTCGACGATCGGGCCGAGCTCATCGGCCTCGATCATCCCGAGGTGGTGCAGAACTACCGGATCGCCCGCAAGATCCACCAGTCCAACCGCGAGAAGCGTGCCTCGACCGAGCAGCTGCGCACCGCGCTGGTGAGCTACCGGTCGCTGTTCGAGCAACTGCTGACCGCCCACCCGGACGGGCAACTGACCGCCCACCCGGACGGGCAACAGGATCGGGCGCGCTGACCTGACGCGCGAATCATCGGCCAATGACGAATCGGGCCGGCCCAGTTGGGCCGGCCCGATCGCTGTGCTCAGCCGCTAATCGCGGCGGTCGCTGTTCAGGCCTTGCTCAGCAGGTGCGCGGCCAGCAGCAGCGCGCCGGCCTGCAGGCTGAGCGAGCGCGCCTGGCGTTCTGACACCGGCTGGTGATCGAAAGCAGCACCGAGCAGCGCGTTACTGATCTGGCCCGAGATCCGATCCCGCTGGTTGTCCAGCACGGTCAGCGCCGACTCCAACCGGGTGTAGGTACGGTCATCGGTCGCCGAACCGCTGGCCACCGCCTTGGTCGAGGCGGCCAGGGTGTCCTGCGCGAACTGCGCGTCAGCAGCGCTGATCTGCTTGTACAGCCGGCCTAATTGCAGCAACTCGGCCCGGTGCTCGCGCAACGAGACCGGCAGCGCACTCGGCGACAGCTCCTCGATCAGCACCCGGCCGTCGACGGCGTAGTCATCGTGCAGGCCGGCCAGCGCGAGCAGCGTCGGCCGGGTGTCGGTCTGGTCGGTCCAGGTGGTGTTGTCGATGCCGCGCGCGCTGACCCCGGGGCCGACGTAGGCGGTGAAGATGGTCTGCATGTCAGGCCAGATTCCACCGTGGTTCCAGGCGAAACCGGACGAGGTGTACACGCAGGCCTTGGTGCAGTTGGCTGCCCCGCCGGTGACGTAGGAGTCCTCGCCGGAGAACGCGGTCAGGCTCGGGGTGCGGGCCGCGTCGGCCGACACGAAGTGCAGGATCTTCTCCTCGACCGGATCGGCGAGCTGATAGGCGACCTTTTCGGTGCCGCCGGTCAGCGGGTTGGTGATGTTCAGTCCCGCCAGGTCGCGACCGAACTGGCGCGCGGTCGGGTCGGTCGGGGCCGGGTTGCCCTTGAGCCAGAGCGCCGGTGCCGGGTCGGAATGGATCGCGAATGGCGTGGTGTTGCTTGCCTGGGTGGCCATCAGGCCGGGCAGGTTGACGTTCACCTCAGAGCGGGTGGTGTAGCTGCAGTAGTTGCCCGGCTGGCCGGTGCAGTTCGCGGGGCTCGGCGCGCTGCCGGAGAAGTGATCGCCCTCGTCCGAGCTGATCGAGAACAGCGTGTTGGCCGGGGTGATGCCATCGGCGGCAAGCCTGCTGATGAACTGGCCGAAGGACTTGTCGTAGTCGGCCAACTGCTGCTCGTAGCCCTGCTCGCCGGGGCCGAAGTCGCCGGTGCCGTTGGCGTGATCGGTGTGCAGGTCGGACAGGTACACGTTGGCGACCTGCACGTTGTGCTCGAGCAGGGTGGCCGCGTAGCCGAGCGAGTTATCAGCGGTCAGCGCATCGAATCCGGGAAAGCCCAGGTTGCCCTTGGGATCGGCGATCGGCTTGCCGGATAGCGCCGTGATCGGCCCGGCCGGGCTGACCGACGGCTGCACCTGGGCGTTGCCGAACAGCGCCCGGTAACCGGCATAGCCGCCCGGCTCGTCGGGCAGGGTGTCGTTCTGGCCGTTGGCGCAGGTGGCCGCGCCGGCCGCGCAGTGCACCGCGAAGCCGACCACGTCCGCGGTGGCCTTGGCCGGGTTTGCAGCGGCCTCAGCGGCCTGCGGTGAGCTGGCGCCGAACACGGTGGGGATGTCGGTGGCGATGTTCTCCAGCACCGTGTTGGACATGCCGACCTCGCCGACATTGCAGCCGGCCCGGGTGTAGGGCACCCAGGGCGCCGGAGCGTTGACGTTGTCGGTGTTCGGCACGTTGTTGCGGTTGCCGGTGTAGGCGAGGTTGTAGCGGGTATCGATCGAAGCCCCGCTCGGGTCATACAGCGGGTCGGTCCAGTAGGCGAAGGACACCCCGGTGTGGGTGGCGCCGGCCGGGTCGTAGTAGCTGAAGCTGTTCGACTGGGTGATGCTGGTGCGATCGGGGTAGAGGCCAGTCTGGCTGGAGATGAAGTTGGTCGCCGTGTGCACCAGCACGTCGTGACTGTTGGCCATCACCACACCGTTGCTCTTCATGAAATTGAAGAGGTTGGGCATCTGCTCGAGGTCACTGGCGATGTTCGGGTTGTCGCGGTTCAGGTGCACGTTGTCGAACTGCAGCTGCACGACATGCTTGATGCCGTTGGCCAGCTGACAACTCGAGCCGGCCGGTGCACTCGCGCGCGGTGCGGCCGCGGTGGCACTGGCCGTGCTCACCCCGGCGAGCAGCGCCGCGGCGGTGACCGTGACCGCCAGGGTCGTGGTCAGGATCTTGGGCATTTTCGGGCTACCTCCCACAGTTCGAGACCGACCTGATCTGGTCGGTGCGGATCATCGTTGATCAACGAGCAGGACGACACTGCGAACTTCACCGACAACGGGCACCGGCACGAGCCGCCGGGAGCATCCTGAGCCGGTCCGGCAACCAGCGGCCGACCGTCCGGACAACTGCGCGTAAATGCCCATTGAGCAGATCCTGTCATGAATCGGTTGATGTGCTGCGGTCAGGTCTCAGTGCTGCCTGACGGTGATAGCGTCGGGGGTGCCGGTTCAGCAGCCAGCCGAGCGTGCTGGCTCGGCTGCGAGCAGGTAGGCGTGGACTTCCAAGGCTTCAAGGCATCCGCGACCAACTGTGGCTCAGCGGGACGCAACCGAAGTTGCAAGGGGCAGATCGACATGTCGGATCTGGAACACCTCAACGAGTTGTACGGCGCGAGTGAAGACCCGTGGCATATGCGCGAAGGCTGGCACGACCAGCGCCGCCGGGACCTGCTGCTGGCAAGCCTCAGCCACGCCCGGTACGGCAACACTTTCCTGCCCGGCTGTGGGCCCGGTGACCTGATCTCGGCATTGGCCCGGCGCACCGATCGGGTGCTGGCCGCCGACGACAATCGGGACGCGCTGGCGGCGGCGCGCAGCCGCACCAGCCACCTGTCAAACGTGGACATCCAGTGGTTGCAGTTGCCTGCTGGCTGGCCGGCCGAATCCAGCTTCGACCTGGTCGTGCTGCACGAGATGGGCTACCTGATGGACCTGGCCGACTGGGCCCAGCTGGCGGAGTCGGTGCGCGGCAGCCTGCTGCCCGGTGCAACCGTGCTGGCCTGCCACCGGCACCAGGAGTTCAGCGACCGGTACCTGCGTACCGAAACCCTGCGCTCGACGCTGGACAGCATCCTCGGGCTGAGCCGGCAGACCCGGGTGCTGGATTCCGATTTCGCTATCGACGTATGGACGAACCGGCCTAACTGAGCCCCGCTGCTCGCTAGTCCTCCGGTTGATCGAGCTGCCAGCCGCGGCCGTGCGCGCGCTGGATCAGCTCGTCCAGGATCGGGCTGATCACCTGCGGGAAGCCGCCGAGTTGGACGGCCACGCTGAACCGGTCGCTGGTCACCCCGGAAGCCGGATCGGCCGGGTCGAGCATCATGTGTTCGCTCTGGGTCAGGGTCTGGGTCGCGATCCCGCGCGCGGCCAGAAAGGCATTGATCTGTTGGGCCTCGTCCTGGTCGACGGTCTGAAAGAAGACCTGCCCGCTGATCCAGCCGGTCATTTCCATGCTGATGCCTCCATGGCACCCATCCTGCCGGGTGCGCCAGACCACAGTGTCACCGGTTGCCCTCCGGGCCGCCATCGGGCAGCGTCGGCTGGGTGACTCCCGACAGCGACGGCACCGAACTCAGCCCCACCAACGCGGACTCCGAGTTCGACCGGGACACCGCGTTGCAGGCCGGCGAGCCGGGTGAGTACCGGGTCGACATCGCCGCGGGCTGGAGCATCGGCGGCGGCCACGCCAATGGCGGTTACGTCCTGTCGGTTTGCCTGCAGGCCTTGCGGAACCGGCTGGATCGTCCCGAC
>JBDSAN010000156.1:0-5474 GCA_039922115.1 Jatrophihabitantaceae bacterium | reverse complement strand
GTGCGTGAAGGGCCACCAGGCCGGCGAACTCGCGCAGGGTCAGCGGGCTGGCCAGCCGACCGATCCGGCCGGTGCCGGTGGCCGCCGGCAGCCGAGGCTGTTCGGTCAGCTCGAAGGCGACCTCCTCGTACGGGTGGCTGGCCCGCATCGCGGCCAGGACGGCGGTCCGGCAGGACCGGGGCAGCACCATCGACAGCCGGGCCTCAGCCGCTTCGTGCAGCACCCCGACCTCACCGGCAGCTGGGTTGGCCCCGGGCAGCGGCCGGAACTGGCCGGTCCCGGTAACCACGAAGCCGGCCTCGGCATAGTTGCCGATGGTGCCGGCCCCAGCCCCGGCCAGCGCCGCCCGCACCCCGGCCAGCGCGGCTAGCGGTACGTAGACCGCCAGGTAGTCCAGTGCCGGCAGCGAATCGGGCTGCAGCGGGCGGCAGTCGAGCAGGCCGAGCAGGTCGGCGAGGGCCTGGGAAACCCCATGCTCGGCCACGTCGGCGTTGGTGTGCGCGACGAAGTGGGCCACCGAGCCGGTGATCATCCGGTGCACCAGCGCCCCCTTGGGCTGGTCAGCAGCGACGCCGTGCACGCCGCTCAACAGCAGCGGATGGTGGGTGAGCAGCAGGCCGGCCCGCTCGGCGAGCGCCTCGGCCACCGTGGCCGGTACGCAATCCAGCGCCACCAGCACCCGATCAACCTCGGCCGCCGGGTCGCCGCAACTCAGCCCGACCGCGTCCCAGGATTCGGCGGTGGCGGGCGGGTACCAGGCGTTCAGCGCATCGATCAGCTCGGCAAGTTTCGGCACAGCAGGCCACGTTACTGCCAAACCAGCCCCGATTCGGGCAGTGATATGGCAGCATTTCGTGCGCGCACCACGACGGGCCGGATCGGGAGTGGGTCAATGCTGTTGTTCGATGGGGCCTTCGGCCTGATACTGCTGGGGTTGTGGCTGTTCTGCATCATCGATGTCATCACCACGCCTGAGTCCGAATGCCGAAACCTGCCCAAGATCGCCTGGCTGCTGATCGTGATCCTGCTGTCTGATCTCGGCTCGATCGCGTGGCTGGTCGCCGGCCGAAACTGGGCCGGCGGTACCGGAAACAACCTTGGATACAAGGGCAATCAGGGGGCCAGGTCATCGGACCGGTTCCCCGAGTACACCCGGCCGGGCCGGTTCGCGGCGAGCAATCCCGATGACGACGAGACCTTCCTGCGGCAACTGCGCGAGCGCGCCGAGCAGCAGCGCCGCGACTACCGCGACCGCCGCGAGCAGGAGTTGCGCCACGAGCAGGAGCAGTTGCGCCGGCGTCCCGATCCGGACCAGGACGGCACGACCGACTAGCGCCACCCGGGCCGGCCCGGATTCGACAAGCCGGCCAGGTCGCTAAGTTCCCCGCAGCCATCGCCGATTGGAACCCGCGAAGCGTCTATTGCACTGCGGGGAGTGAGTGTGAGCGAGGAATCCGACGGGGCTGAGCGAGCCGCCCCGGGCTCCCTGGTGCGGATCGTCTCGACTGTGCTCGGAACGCTTCTGGTAGTGACCGCTGAGTTCGTGCTGTTAACGGGGGTGTACGAGCGCACCGTCCCGGTAGGCCGGTCCGAGGTGGTGGTAGCAGCCCTCGATGGCCAGCTACAGCAGGCCAATCCCGGCCAGTCCGCCACCTTGGCCGGCTCCGCCACTGTCGCTGCCAACCAGGCTCGACGGGCCGGCGCTTCGGCCGGTGCGGTCAGAGCTGTCAGACAGGCCGCCGCCGAACCTGATCCGGTTCGTCGGCTGGCCGGCTTGACCGGCTCGGTACAGGCATTGCGTGATGACCTGGCGCATCGCCATTCAATCCTCAACTTGCAGGCGAAATTGCTCTACGCCTCGATGCTGGTGCTGGCCTCGTTCGGCTGGATGATCTGGTTCAGGCGGCTGGTCGCGCGGCACCGGGCGCTGCAGCAGCAGCTCACCGAGCAGCGCTCGCGCGCGGTCGGCGAGCAACGGCTGGCGGCCCTGATTCGCAATGCTGCCGACGTGGTCGCGGTGTGCGAGGCTGATTCCCGGGTGCTGTTCGTGACCCCGTCGGCCCGGTCGGTGCTCGGCCACGAGGTGGACGAGCTGGTCGGCAGCCGGCTGACCGAACTGGTCCATCCGGCCGACCTCGACCTGTGCCTGCACCTGCTGACCAGCGCCGGCATCGGCGAGGAACACCGATTCGCGTTGCGGCTACGGCATGCCGACGGTCGGCTGCTGCATGTCGAGGGCACTCTCAGCAACCTGCTCGGCGACGAGGCGGTCGGCGCGCTGGTACTCACCCTGCGCGATGTCAGCGAGCGTCGCGAGCTGGAGGATCGGCTTACTTTCCAAGCTTTTCACGACTCGCTCACCGGAATGGCCAACCGCCAGCTATTCAGCGATCGGCTTGAGCACGCGCTGATCCGGCGATCGGGGCTGACCAGCCCGCTGGTGGTGCTGTTCTGCGATCTGGACGATTTCAAAGAAGTGAACGACAGCTACGGCCATGGCCTCGGCGACCAGGTGCTGGTCGAGGTCAGTGCCCGGCTGCGCAGCGTGATCCGGGCCGGCGACACGGCGGCCCGGCTAGGCGGCGACGAGTTCGCGATCCTGCTGGACGCGGCAGATCTCGATATTTCCCGCGAGCTGGCCGAACGGCTCCAAGCCGCGTTGGCTCCCCCGGTGCGGATCGGCGACCACGAGATCTCGGTGCACGCCAGCATCGGCCTTGCCCAGGCAACGCCGGGCGAAACCACTGCCGAGGAGGTGCTGCGCAACGCCGACGTGGCGATGTACCTGGCCAAGGAGAACGGCAAGTCCGGCGTCGCCGTTTACGAATCCCGTTTGCACAGCGAGGCGTTGCAGCGGCTGGAACTGCGCGCCGACCTGCAGCGAGCTATCACTCGCGCCGAGCTGGTATTGCACTATCAGCCGACCATCGACCTGAGCAGCGGCTCGGTGGTCGGCTTCGAAGCGCTGGTTCGCTGGCAGCATCCCGAGCGGGGGCTGATGAGCCCGGCGCTGTTCATCCCGATGGCCGAAGAGAGTGGGCTGATTCTGCCGCTCGGCGCCTGGGTGCTGCGTGCCGCCTGCGTGGCCGCGGCCGGCATGCAGGGTGCGGGCAACCGTCCCACCATGTCGGTGAACGTCTCGGCCCAGCAGCTGGCCCAACCCGGCTTCGTGGAGCAGGTGCTGGAGGTCCTGGCCAGCACCGGGCTGGCCTCGGACCGGCTGGTCCTGGAGATCACCGAGACCGTGGTGCTGCGGGATCTGGACACGGTCGCCCCGAGACTGGCCGCGCTGCGCAGTCGGGGCGTCAAGATCGCGATCGATGACTTCGGTACCGGCTACAGCTCGCTGGCCTACCTCAGCCAGTTGCCGGTGGACGTGCTCAAGGTCGACAAGTCCTTCATCGACCGGGTCACTCTGGACGCGCACGACGCATCGCTGGCCGAGGCCATCATCGGGCTGAGTCACAGCATGAACTTCAAGACGGTGGCCGAGGGGGTCGAACAACCCGAGCAGGCGAGCTGGTTGCGCGATGCCCAGTGCACCTATGGCCAGGGCTACCTGTGGTCGCGGCCGGTCGAGTTGGCTGCCGCGCACGAGTTGCTGGCTGCCTCAGCCTCAGCGGTTGCGAACGATCCGGCCGCGGTCGCCTGATCCGACGCTATACGGCTGGCGCGTTTATTCGATTGTCTGTTTGATTTTCGGTGTAGCCTGACTGCCATGCTGGCCGGCCTGCAGGGATCGCTGCTCGATGACCTCGTCGGTGATGTCGGTGACGAGTCCGGCACTCGCTTCGGCCCGTTGGCCAGTTCGGTCAGCCGGCAGCAACTGTCCGACGGCGCCTGGGTGGACCTGTGCCCGGGCTGGCTCAGCGGCGCCGACGGGCTGTTCGAACGGCTACTCGGCTCGGTCGGGTGGCGCGCGGAACGGCGGCAGATGTATGACCGGATAGTCGACGTCCCTCGACTCACCTGCTTCTACGACGAGCGGGCCGAACTGCCCGATCCGGCGCTGACACAGGCCAAGCAGGCCCTCAACGAGCGGTACCAGGCCGAGCTGGGCGAGCCATTCCGGACCGCTGGGCTGTGCCTGTACCGCGATGGCCGCGACAGCGTGGCCTGGCACGGTGACGATCTGGGACGGGGCCGCACCGAGGACACGATGGTGGCGATCCTGTCGCTGGGCAGCGCCCGGCCGCTGCTGCTGCGTCCCAGGGCTGGCGGTGCGTCGAGCGTCCGGTACAGCGTCGGACACGGTGACCTGCTGGTGATGGGCGGCAGTTGCCAGCGCACCTGGCAACACGCCATCGGCAAGACCAGCCGCCCGGTCGGGCCGCGGATCAGCGTGCAGTTCCGGCCGCGCGGGGTGCGCTGAACCAGCCTGATATCAACAAACTGCCTTTGCACACCAGCCCAAACGCCAGCGCGCCGGCTCCCAGTTAGGGAGCAGGCGCGCTGGCGGGTAGGTCAGCTGACCGTGACGGTGATGCAGCCGAGGCTGGTCGAGGCCTGGTAGTTGGGATCGGTGTCGAACGCGATGGCGCAGACCGGGGAGCGGCCGGCCCGGGCAGCGACCGTGACGTCGAAGCCGTGCTTGGCACCGAGCGCCGGGTAGGCGGCAGCGACGTCGGGCCGGGACAGCGCGGCCTTGCCGGGAACTGACTTGTAGTACTGGCTCGAAAGCATCCCGCCGAGCAGCAGGTTGATGCTCACCGCAGTGCTGGGAGTGTCGGCGTCAGCGGTCCAGCCGCGAATCTCGATGTGGTCATTGCCCTTCGCGATCACCGAGTCCAGGTGCCCGACCGGCGCGTGGTTCTTGAGCACGGTCACGCTCAGGCAGCCGAGGCTGCCGTCCGGGCCGGCCTTGAAATCGACGCCGTACAGGCAGAGCCTGCTGGTACCGGCCATCGCGGTCTCGATGTTGAAGCTGAATCCGTGGTTCGGACCGAACTCCGGATGAGCCGCGGCCACATCGGCACGCGGGTCATGCGAGATGTTGGTGGCGTACTTCGTCGAGGCACCCAACAGGTTCGGGGTGAACACCGCGCGGGCCACGATCGAGTTGTGCGGGTAGTCGGGGTCGACCGTCCAGCCGGACACGGTCACCGTCGAGCCGTGTACCACGGCCGAGTCGAAGTGACCGATCGGCGCCCGGTTGGCCGCCGCCGAGGTGGCTGCGTTGGCGGTGACGGCCGGGACGACCAGCGCGCTGGCGGCCAGCGCCAGCACCGCCAACCGTCCGGCTCGGTAGCGCCTGGACGCTGAGGTGCTGGATGCAAGCTTGCCGATCATGACGTGCTCCTGTTCGTTCTGTCAGCCGATGAAGCTGGCTGCCGGTTTACCTAACCGATGAACAAGAGTGGCTAGCGATCAGTCCCGTTGCTTCCGATTGATCAGTGTTGCGGATTCGTGATTTTTAACCGAGTCGTCACGACAGGCACTAGCGCCTGCTGGCAGACAGACAGCGGGGGTGGTGG
>JBDSAN010000155.1:0-5324 GCA_039922115.1 Jatrophihabitantaceae bacterium | reverse complement strand
ACCCGGATCGCCGCGATGCCGTCCCACAGCGACTTGCGGCAGGCCTGCGACAGCGCCTCGGAGCCGGCGTCGACGTTGCCGACGCTGACCGTGACCGCGGCGTCGGCATGCCAGCCGTCGACGATCGCGCCGAAGTCCACCGAGATCAGGTCGCCGTCGGCCAGCACGTCCTGCTTGCTCGGGATGCCGTGCACGATCTTGGCATTGCGCGAGGAGCAGATTACGCCCGGAAACGGCGGCGGTCCGGCGTAGCCCAGAAAGGACGAAACCGCGTGGCCGCGACGCAGCACGTTGCGCCCGACCTGGTCCAGCTCGTAAGTCGACACACCCGGCTGAGCAGCTTCAGCCATCTCAGCTAGACCGGCGGCCACCACCAGGCCGGCCTTGCGCATCAGCGTGACCTGCTCCGCTGTCTTGAGCTCGATCTCGTCCCTACGGCGTAACACGGCGTCAGGCGGAGGCTTTGGTGAGCGCCACGATGGCCCGCTCGGTCACGTCCTCGACCGGTCCGAGCGCGTCCACCGCGACCAGCTGATTGCGGCGGTCGTAGAAGTTGATCAGCGGTGAGGTCTGCTCGGCATAGACACCCAAGCGGTGCCGGACGGTCTCGGCGAGGTCGTCATCACGCTGGAACAGCTCACCACCGCACCGGTCACAGATGCCCTCGGCCTTGGTCGGGTCGTACTCGACGTGCCAGATGTGGCCGCACTTGCGGCAGGTACGCCGGCCGGACAGTCGCCGAACCACCTCATCGTTATCGACCACGAGTTCGAGGACCACGTCCAGCGAGCTACCCATGTCGCCCAGCGCAGAGTCCAGTTCGTAGGCCTGCGCGACGTTGCGCGGGAAGCCGTCGAGCAAGAATCCAGCCGCGGCATCCGGCTCACCGAGCCGGTCGCGCACCATTGCCACGGTGACCTCGTCAGGGACCAGGTCACCGGCGTCCATGTAGGACTTGGCGAGCTTGCCGAGCTTGGTGCCACCGGCTACGTTGGCCCGGAAAATGTCGCCGGTCGAGATCTTCGGTATCGAGAAGCGCTCAGCGATGAACTCAGCCTGAGTGCCCTTACCCGCACCAGGCGGGCCTACTAGAACGAGTCGCACTGGCTTCCCACCGTTTCGCTCCGGTTCACCAGCGCCCTGGCCAGCGAAGTCAGCTCATTCAGGTTGTGTATCGCCGCGCCGCGCCGGTGGCTGCCCAGCCGGCGTGACTTGCGATGCTCGGTCATCTAGCGGAGGAAGCCTTCGTAGTTGCGCTGCATGAGCTGGCTTTCGATCTGCTTGACGGTGTCCAGCGCTACACCAACCATGATCAGCACCGCCGTGCCACCGAACGGGAAGTTCTGGTTGTTGCCCCCGGTCATCGAGAAGAAGAAGTTCGGCAGTACCGCGATAATGCCCAGGTAAAGCGCGCCTGGCAACGTGATCCGCGACAACACGTACTGCAGGTACTCCGCCGTCGGCCGGCCCGGACGGATACCGGGGATGAAGCCGCCGTACTTCTTCATGTCGTCAGCGCGCTCTTCGGGGTTGAACGTGATGCCGACATAGAAGTACGTGAAGAAGATGATCAGCAGGAAGTACACCGTGATGTGCACCCAGTCCTGCTGGTTGATCAGGTGGTTGGTCACCCACAACTGCAAGCCGGAGGTGCTGTTGCCGTTGAGCTGGGAGATCAGCTGCGGGATGTAGAGCAGCGACGAGGCGAAGATGACCGGGACGACACCGGCCATGTTGACCTTCAGCGGCAGGTAGGTCGAGGTGCCGCCATACATCCGCCGGCCGATCATCCGCTTGGCGTACTGAACCGGGATCCGCCGCTGGGCCTGCTCGACGAACACGACCGCCGCGATGATGGCCAACCCGAGCAGCAGGATCAGGGTGAAGGCGAAACCACCGGAGCTCTTGAGGATGGTCTGGCCCTCGTTCGGGATCCGGGCCGCGATCGAGGTGAACATCAGGATCGACATGCCGTTACCGACACCCCGGTCGGTGATCAGCTCGCCGAGCCACATCACTACCGCGGTACCACCGGTCATGATGATGACCATGGTGGTCAGGGCGAAGATGCTCTGCCGGTAGAGCGGGTGGCAGTCAGCGGCGCCGGAGAACAGCTGGCCGGACCGAGCCAGGGCCACGAAGCCGGAGGACTGCAGGATCGCCAGGCCGATGGTCAGGTACCGGCTGTACTGGGTGAGCTTCTGCTGGCCGGACTGGCCTTCTTTCTTCAGCGCCTCGAACCGAGGGATCACCACGACCAGCAGCTGGACGATGATGCTCGCGGTGATGTAGGGCATGATGCCCAGCGCGAAGACCGACAGCTTCAGCAGCGCGCCACCGGAAAACAGGTTGATCAGGGCGTAGGCGGTCTGGCTACTGCCGCTGGCCGACTTGATACAGGCGTTGATCGCAACGCTGTTGGTGTTGGGCGTCGGCAGTGAGGCACCGAGCCGGTACAGCGCGATCATGGCAAGCGTGAACAGCAGCTTCTTACGCAGGTCGGGCGTCCGAAATGCAGACGCGAACGCGGTAAGCACACATCCTCCTGCGCAGGTGGGGATCAAATCCGTTTTGTGAAGTTCAAGCGCCGACCGGGCCCGAGGCTACAACCAGCGTTGGGCGGATACGTCGGTGTTGCTGCGAGCCTAACAGCCACTGTCAGGTGGCGTCGGCCGGCAATCGAACGGTAAGGATATGCAGGTGGGCCGGACAGTCACCTGTCCGGCCCAACCAGCGGCTTGTTCGCAGCTACCGAGCGGGAGCTACAGCGTGGTGGTGCGACCACCGGCGGCGGCGATCTTCTCCGCTGCCGAGGCCGAGAAGGCGTTCGCGGTGACCTCGAGCTTGACGCCACCCAGGTCGCCGGTGCCGAGCACCTTCACCGGTGCGCCCTTGCGGACCGCGCCAGCCTCGACCAGGGCTTGCGGCGAGACCGTCCCGCCGTTGGGGAACAGCTCGGCCAGCTTGGCCACGTTGACGACCTGGTACTCGACCCGGAATGCGTTGCGGAAGCCTTTGAGCTTCGGCAGCCGCATGTGGATCGGCATCTGGCCACCTTCGAAACCAGCCGGCACCTGATACCGGGCCTTGGTGCCCTTGGTACCACGACCGGCGGTCTTGCCACGCCTACCGCCTTCACCACGGCCGACCCGGATCTTGGCCGACTTCGAGCCGGGTGCCGGCTTCAGGTGGTGAACCTTCAGAGGTCCAGCAGCCATGTCTTTACTCCACTTCCTCGACCGCGACCAGGTGGGTCACGGTCTGGACCATGCCGCGAATCTCGGGCCGGTCCTCTTTGACGACGACATCGCGCACTCGCTTGAGGCCGAGGGAACGCAGCGTCTGACGCTGGTTGTCCTTCGAGCCGATCTCCGAGCGCATCTGGGTGATCTTCAACCGAGCCACCTCGATCAGCCCCCCTGTCCAGCGCGTGCCCGCAGCAGACCGGCCGGGGCTACATCTTCCAGCGGCAGGCCGCGTCGGGCCGCGACCTCTTCCGGACGGACCAACTGGCGCAGTGCGGCCTCGGTCGCGTGCACGATGTTGATCGGGTTATCCGAGCCGAACGACTTGCTCAAGATGTCGTGGATGCCAGCACACTCCAGCACGGCGCGTACCGGACCACCGGCGATGACGCCGGTACCGGGGCTGGCCGGCTTGAGCAGCACCACGCCTGCGGCCTTCTCACCCTGCACCGGGTGCGGGATGGTCTGGGCGATCCGGGGCACCTTGAAGAAGTTCTTCTTCGCCTCTTCGACACCCTTGGCGATCGCAGCCGGAACTTCCTTGGCCTTGCCGGAGCCGACACCGACCGTGCCGTCGCCGTCGCCGACTACGACCAGCGCGGTGAAGCTGAACCGCCGACCGCCCTTGACGACCTTGGCGACCCGGTTGATGGTCACGACGCGCTCGAGCAGCGCGCTCTTCTCGGGAGCGGACCGGCCGTCCCGACGATCACGACCGCCGCGCTCGTTGCCGCCGCGCTCGTTGCCGGAGCCGCTGCGGGGACCGCGCTGCGTTCCTTGGGATGCGGAAGCCATCAGGCGTTTCCCTCACTGTTGTTGCTGGAAAAATGGTTGCTCATCAGAACTCCAGGCCAGCTTCGCGGGCAGCGTCAGCGAACGCCGCGATCCGGCCGGTGTAGGTGGCACCACCGCGGTCGAACACGACCTGGCTGACGCCGGCCGCCTTGGCCGACTCGGCCAGGGTGGCACCGACCTGCCTGGCCTGCGCGGTCTTGTCGCCGTCGGTCAGCTTGTAGGACGAGGCCGAGGCCAGCGTGATGCCCTTGCTGTCGTCGACGACCTGGACGAACAGGTGCCGGGACGAGCGGGTGACCACCAGCCGCGGCCGGATCTCGGTTCCGACGACCTTCTTGCGAAGTCGGAAGTGCCGGCGTGCCTTGCCGGTGCGGCGGCTGGCGGAGATGCCGGCCGAGCGCCGTGCGCGCTTGACGATGCTTGAGGCTGCCATGACTACTTACCCGTCTTTCCGGCCTTGCGGCGAACGACCTCGCCCTGGTAACGCACGCCCTTGCCCTTGTACGGGTCAGGCTTGCGCAACTTGCGAATGTTGGCGGCCACTTCGCCGACCTTCTGCTTATCGATACCTTCCACCGCGAAGCGGGTGGGGTTCTCGACCTTGAACGAGATGCCGTCCGGCGCGGCGACCAGGACCGGGTGGCTGAACCCGAGCGCGAACTCAAGATCGTTGCCCTTGGCCGCGACCCGGTAACCGGTGCCGACGATTTCCATCTTCTTGACGTAGCCCTCGGTCACGCCGACCACCATGTTGGAGATCAGCGTGCGGGAAAGCCCGTGCAGCGACTTGGACTCGCGCTCGTCATCGGGCCGGGCCACGGTCAGCGTGCCGTCTTCCTGAGCGACCGTGATCGGCTCGGAAACGGTGTGCGAGAGGCTGCCCTTCGGACCCTTGACGGTGACCAGTTGGCCTTCGATGGCCACGTCCACACCGCTGGGAACCGGGATCGGCAGCTTGCCAATGCGACTCATGCTGATCCTCCCCTACCAGACATAGGCGAGGACTTCCCCGCCTACTCCACGCTTGGCGGCCTGCCGGTCGGTCAACAGACCGGACGAGGACGAGATGATCGCGATACCCAGGCCACCTAGCACCCGGGGCAGGCCGGTCGACTTCGCGTAGACCCGCAGGCCGGGCTTGGACACCCGCCGGACGCCGGCGATGCTCCGCTCACGGTTCGGGCCGTACTTCAGATCGAGGGTGAGCACCTTGCCGGGCGCATCGTCAGCGGCGTCGGCGATCTGGAAGCCGGCGATGTAACCCTGCTGCTGCAGGATCTCAGC
>JBDSAN010000154.1:0-8265 GCA_039922115.1 Jatrophihabitantaceae bacterium | reverse complement strand
CCGGCGCAGCAGTTCGGCCATCCGGGCATCGCCCTTGAGCACCGCCACCTCGACCGGGTCGACCCGGCGGACCGGCAGCGCGGAGACCAGCTCGTCCACGGTGGCCTGCTGGATGCCGTTCTCACCGAGGGCCGGCAGCACCTGGGCGATGTAGCGCAGGAACGCCGAGTTCGGACCGACCACCAGCACGCCGGAGCGGCGCAGCCGTTCGGGATAGCTGTAGAGCAGGTAGGCGGCGCGGTGCAGGCCGACCGCGGTCTTGCCGGTGCCAGGTGCGCCCTGGATGCACAGCGAGGTGTCCAGGTCAGCCCGCACCAGCTCGTCCTGGTCGGGCTGGATGGTGGCCACGATGTCGCGCATCGGCCCGACCCGGGGGCGTTCGATCTCCTCACGCAACAGGTCGGATTTCAGACCCAGTTCCTCACCGATATCGAGGTGCTCGTCCTCGAAGGAGGTCAGCCGGCCGTCGGCGAACCCGAACCGACGGCGCAGCCGAACGCCCTGCCGGTCGGCGGGGGTGGCCCGGTAGAACGGCCGGGCGATCGGCGCCCGCCAGTCGATCACCATAGGATCACCGACGTCGTCGCGGATATGCCTGCGCCCGATGTGGAAAACCTCGCCGGTCGGGTGTACGGGCTCGGCGTCCCGATCGGTCCGGCCGAAGAACGGCGGGGCCGAGGCATCGGAGCTCAGGTGCTTGAGTCGATCCGCGCGAAGCTTGCCCAGCGCCTGGCTGGCCAGCTCGTCCACGCCGTAGTCGGCGATCCGCTCAGCGGATTCACGCATCTGGTCCAGGCAGACCAGCGATCGTAGTAGATGTTCTCGTTCGGCCACTAGCAACGGATCATCGCTCACGATTTGTCAACGTTAGTCGCCGCCGCAACCCATTTCTTTCCCATCGTGCGGCCAGTCCATTGTGCGGCCAGGTTCGCCACCGTCCTCGGCGTGTTGTGAGCAACCTGGCCGCACAATGCGGGGATGGGGCAGCTTCGGGGCAGGATGGGCACGTGAGCCCACGCCACGCCAGCCCGACCGAGTCGATCGCCAGCGCCGGGCCCAGGCCCGCAGCCGGTCAGCCGGCCAGCACCGCCGAGCATGCCCGGCTGGCCGAGTCGCCGGCCGCGTCGGACCCCTGGCGGTTGTGGGGGCCCTACCTGGCCGGCCGGCAGTGGGGCACCGTCCGCGAGGATTACTCCGCCGATGGCGATGCCTGGGGATATTTTCCATTCGAGCAGGCCGAGGCCCGGGCCTACCGGTGGGGCGAGGACGGCCTGGGCGGCATCTGTGACCGGTTCGGTTTCCTGAACTTTTCGGTGGCGCTGTGGAACGGCCAGGACAGCCGGCTCAAGGAGCGGCTGTTCGGGCTGACCAACCCGGAGGGCAACCACGGCGAGGACGTCAAGGAGTACTGGTGGGCAATCGATGCCACGCCGACGCACTCCTACGCGCAGTGGCTCTACCGCTACCCGCAGGCCGCCTACCCCTACGAGCAGCTCCGGTCGGAGAACCGCCGCCGCGACCGCAGCCAGCCCGAGTACGAGCTGTCCGACACCGGCGTGCTGGACCAGAACCGGTTCTTCGACGTCACGCTCAGCTACGCCAAGGCCGCGCCGGATGACATCTGCATCAGGATCAGCGCCACCAACCAGGGTCCGGACCCGGCCCCGCTGCACCTGCTGCCGCAGCTGTGGTTCCGCAACACCTGGTCGTGGGGTCGCGACGAGCGCACGCCGCGGCTGCGCCGGGTCGATCCGCCGGAGCGAACCCCGGGCGCGCTGCGCGCCATCGAGGCGACCCACGGCTTTCTCGGCCGGTACGTGCTGCTGGCCGAAGGCGAACCGGACGTGCTCACCTGCGATAACGAGACCGACGCGGTCCGGCTGTTCGGCTCGGCCAGCAACCGCACCGGCTACCCGAAGGACGGCATCGGCCGCCGGGTGGTGCACGGCGAGCAGGACGCGGTCAACCCGTCCGGCAACGGCACCAAGGCGGCCTTCTGGTATGAGTTTGACCAGGTAGCACCAGGTGAAACTGTTACGGTCGCGCTGCGACTGCGGGCCGACGCCTTCTCCGAGCAGCCGTTCGGGGCCGGCTTCGAGTCGGTCTTCACCGATCGGATCGCCGAGGCCGATCAGTATTACCAGCAGGTGATTCCGGCCGACACCAGTGACCAGGACCGGCTGATCGCCCGCCGGGCCTTCGCCGGCCTGCTCTGGGGTAAGCAGCTTTACCGTTATTCGGTAACCGAATGGCTGGCCGGCGACCCTGGCCAGCCGAGCCCGTCAGCTGATCGACTCGGGACGGCGGCACGCAACACCGCCTGGCGCTCGCTATCGCTGGCCGACGTGATCTCGATGCCGGACGAGTGGGAATACCCGTGGTTCGCGTCCTGGGACCTGGCCTTTCACTGCGTGACTTTCGCCCACGTTGACCCGGACTTCGCCAAGCAGCAGTTGGTGCTGCTGTGCCGGGAGTGGGCGATGCATCCGAACGGGCAATTGCCCGCCTATGAATGGGCATTCGGCGATGTCAACCCGCCGGTGCACGCCTGGGCTGCCTGGCAGGTGTACTGCATCGACGGCCAGCGCGACCGGGACTTTCTGGTGCGGGTGTTCAGCAAGCTGCTGCTGAACTTCTCCTGGTGGGTCAACCGCAAGGACGCCGACGGCTCCAACCTGTTCGAGGGTGGCTTTCTCGGCATGGACAACATCGGGCTGTTCGACCGATCGGCGCCACTGCCGCCCGGCCACCGGCTGGAACAGTCGGACGCGACCAGTTGGATGGCCTTCTACTGCCTGTCGATGCTGCAGATCTCGCTGGAACTGGCGCGCACCGATCCGGCCTGGGACGACCTGGCCACCAAGTTCCTGGAGCACTTTCTCTCGATCGCGCAAGCCGTTGCCAACTTCGGCAGCCAGGGCGTCGCGCTGTGGGACGACGAGGACGGCTTCTGCTACGACGTGCTGGTTCGGCCGGACGGCAGCTACCAGCAATTGCGGGTGCGCTCGATGGTCGGCCTGCTGCCATTGCTGTCGGTCGCGATCGCGCCGGACTGGGTGGCTACCGAATTACCTGATTTCACCGCACGATTGAACTGGCTGGCCCGGCACCGACCCGAGCTGACCGCAAGCCTGGTCACCGCGCGGGGCGAGTCCGGTAACCACCTGACCCTGTCGCTGCTGGATTCCGCGCGCTACCTGCGGGTCGTGCATCGCCTGCTGGACGAGCAGGAATTCCTTTCGCCATACGGGATCCGGTCGCTATCGGCGTCCTATCGGGAGCCGTTCAGCACTGAAGTAGAAGGCAATTCGGTGACGATCAGCTACCGGCCCGGCGAGTCCGACAGCGGCCTGTTCGGTGGTAACTCGAACTGGCGAGGACCGATCTGGTTTCCGGTGAACGTGTTGCTGGCCGATGCGCTGCGAACCTACTGCGCCGGCCGGGGCGCCGACCTGTCAGTCGAGCTGCCCACCGGCTCGGGACAGCAGCGAATGCTGACCGAGGTCGCCGACCTGCTGCACGACCGGCTGATCGCGCTGTTCCGGCCAGGTGCTGACGGGCGCCGGCCGAGCGACCCGCGCGATACCGGAACCGGGCCGCTGTGGCAGGCCCATCCGACCTTCAGCGAGTACTTCCACGGCGATGCCGGCCTCGGCCTGGGCGCCTCGCACCAGACCGGCTGGACGGCGCTGGTCGCGCACCTGATCTGCGACCGGGGCCGGCGTTGACCGGCGAGCCGGGCTGGACTCACCTGGCTGCGTCGCTGCCCTGGTTGCGCGGGCAGGGCGTGCACCTGGCCGGGCAGTCCAGCCGAGCGCTGGTTGCCGGTCAGCTCACCGCGGCTGCCTTCACGCTGGCCACCGCGACCGCAACCGGAGCCGGAGCCGGCAGCCGGTACCGCCCGGTCAGCGAGGCGCTGCGGCTGCCGGCAAGCGCGGCCGACAACCTGGATGCGCTGGCTGATTCGCTGCGCGACCTGCCCGATCGCTGGCCGGGCACGCACCGGCTGGCGTTGCTGGTACCCGAGGCCCAGCACCTGATCGAAGCCGACCTGCTGGGCTGGACCGATCAGGCGATGCTGTTGCGCCAGGCCAGCAGTGCGCTCTGGGCCGAGCACCGGTTCGTGTTCGGCACCGTGTTCCTCGTCCCGGACGGCAGCTACGGCGCCGACCGGCCCAGCTGACTGGCTACGGCGCCGGTCAGCCGGCGCCGTAGCCAGCTCAGCTGGTTAGAACGTGATCCGGCGCCGCCGCCGGGTAGCGCCCAGCAGCATCAGCCCGGCCAGGATCGCCGCCAGCGCGTAACCGGCGGTGGTACGCGGGTCGGTGTCCGGTCCGGTGTTGGCCAGGCCGCCACCACCGTTGCCCGCCTGCGAGCCGCCGCCACTGGGCTGCTCGTGAGCGATCACCAGCGCCCCGACCTCCAGGAAGTGCTGCTTGCCGTCATTGCCGAGGCAGCTGGCCACGAAGGTGTAGTGGCCGGGGCTGACCGGCAGCCGGATCGTGGCGGTGAAGTGGCCGCTGCCGTCGGCGATCACCTTGGTCAGCGTGACCGGCCCCGGGTACTCCCCGATGGTGACCGGGGCGCCGGCGGCACAGCCGCTACCGCTGATGTGAGCCAGCGAGCCGGCCAGCGACACAACTGCCACGCCGTGCAGGTACGCAGTCGGTTCTGGTCGGTTGCTCGGCAACGGCACCTCGTGCGGCCGGGTCACCAGCAGAGTGAAGTTCTGCGTGGCGTCCGGCTGCACGCCGTTGGAGGCGGTGAAGACCAGGTGGTAGGTCTTGCCGATCGCGTCACCGTGCGGGCGTCCGGACAGCGTCGCCGTCCCGTTGCCGTTGTCGGTGAAGCTCACACCCGGCGGCAACGCCCCGGTCCTGGTGATCGTGATCGGGGTGGCCGGCACGCCGGCCCGGGTGGTCACGGTGAAGTGACCGACCACGCTCGGGTTGAACACCATCGAGTTCGCGCTGGTGATGCTCGGCGGCCCGTTGATGGTCAGCGTGAAGGCCTGGCTGACATCAGCACCCCCACCGTTGCTGGCGGTGAACGTCAGCGGGTACACCCCGCCGGCGGTCGCGGTGCCGCTCAGAGTGGCCGTCCCGTTGCCGTTGTCGACGAAGGTGACGCCGCCCGGCAGCGTGCCGGTCTGGGTCAGGTGCGGTGGCGTCGGGAACCCGCCGGCCGTGGTCACCGTGAAGCTACCTGCGGTCCCCGCGACGAAGGTGGTCGAGTTTGCACTGGTGATCGCAGCTGATTCCCCGACGGTCAGGGTGAAGCTCTGATCGACGTGGCCGGCCGTGTTGGTCACGGTCAGGGTCAGCGGGTAGCTGCCACCGGTGCCGGCGGCCGGCGTGCCGGCCAGCGTCGCGGTGCCGTCACCGTTGTCGACGAACGTAACCCCGGACGGCAGCGCACCGGTCTCGCTCAACGTCCTGGGCGCCGGGTAGCCGGCCGTGCTGGTGACCGGGAAGCTGCCGGCGCTGCCCACCGTGAACGTGGTCGAGCTAGCGCTGCTGAAGGCAGGCAGCTGGGTCACCGTCAGCGTGAACGACTGGGTCGCGTCCGGTGGCACGGTGTTGCTGGCGGTGATGGTCAGCGAGTAGCTACCGCCGGTGCCGGCGGCCGGCGTGCCGGCCAGCGTCGCGGTGCCGTCCCCGTTGTCGGTAAAGGTGACCCCGGCCGGCAGCGCGCCGGTCCTGGTCAGCGTGGTCGCGGCCGGGGTGCCCGGGTTGGTGGTCACCGTGAAGCTGCCCGCCGTGCCGACCGCGAACGTGGTGTGGTCGGCGCTGGTGATGGTCGGTGACTGGTTCACCGTCGCGGTGAACGCCTGGGTCGGGTTCGGTGCCACCCCGTTGCTGGCGGTGATGGTGAAAGTGAAGGCACCACCAGCGGTCGGCGTGCCGGCCAGGGTCGCGGTGCCATCGCCGTTGTCGGTGAAGCTCATCCCCGGCGGCAGCGCGCCGGTCTCGGTGATCGTGGTCGCGGTCGGCTGGCCCGGCGAGGTGGTGACGGTGAAGCTGGCCGGGCTGTTGATGCCGAAGGTGGCGTGGTTGACGCTGGTGATCTTCGGCGGCTCGTTGACGGTCAGCGTGAACGGCTGGGATGCGTTCGGAGCGACCCCGTTGCTGGCAGTGATGGTCAGCGAGTAGCTACCGCCGGTGCCGGCGGCCGGCGTGCCGGCGATGGTCGCGGTGCCGTCCCCGTTGTCGGTGAAGGTGACCCCGGCCGGCAGCGTGCCGGTCTTGGTCAGCGTGGTCGCGGCCGGGAAGCCGGCGGTGGTGGTCACCGTGAAGCTGCCGGCCGTGCCGACCGCGAACGTGGTGTGGTCGGTGCTGGTGATGGTCGGTGACTGGTTGACCGTCGCGGTGAACGTCTGGGTCGGGTTCGGTGCCACCCCGTTGCTGGCGGTGATGGTGAAGGTGTAGACGCCGCCAGCGGTCGGCGTACCGGCCAGGGTGGCGGTGCCATCGCCGTTGTCGGTGAAGCTCGTCCCCGGCGGCAGCGCGCCGGTCTCGGTGATGGTCGTCGCCGCGGGTTGGCCGGGCGCGGTGGTGACCGTGAAGGCTTCCGCGGTGCCGGCGGTGAAGCTCGCGTGGTTGACGCTGGTGATCACCGGCGGCTGGTTCACCGTCAGCGTGAACGGCTGGGACGCGTTCGGGGCGATGCCGTTGCTGGCGGTGATGGTGATCGTGTAGACCCCGCCGGTGTTGAACGCCGGCGTGCCGGCGATGGTCGCGGTGCCGTCCCCGTTGTCGGTGAAGCTCACCCCGGCCGGCAACGTTCCGGACTTGGCCAGCGTCGTCGCGCTCGGGTAACCGGCGGTGGTGGTCACCGTGAAGCTGCCGGCGCTACCGACGGCGAAGGTGGCGTGGTTAGTGCTGGTGATGGTCGGCGGGCCGGTGACGGTCAGCGTGAAGCTCTGGCTGGTCGGTGCGGTCACCCCGCCGGACGCGGCTGCGGAGATAGTGAACGCATAGGTCCCGGCAGTGCCGGCGGCCGGGGTGCCGGCCAGGGTCGCGGTGCCATCGCCGTTGTCAGTGAAGGTGACCCCGGACGGCAGCGCGCCGGTCCGGCTGATCACCGTCGTAGCCGGGAACCCGGCCGTCGTGGTCACCGCGAAGCTGCCCGCGGTGCCAACGGTGAACGTGGTGTGATCGGCACTGGTGATGGTCGGTGACTGGTCCACGCTCAGCGTGAAGATCTGCGACGCGGACGGGCTGAACCCGTTGGCCGCCTTCAGCGTGAAGGTGTAGGTGCCGCCACTGCCGGCCGGCGGGGTGCCGGTCAGCGAGCCGGTGCCGTCACCGTTGTCGGTCAGCGTAAGCCAAGCCGGGAACTGTGCCCCGGTCCGGCTGATCGTCGCGCTCGGTACGCCGGTGGTGGTGATCGCGAAACTGCCCGCGACACCCACCGCGAACGTCGCGTGATCGGCACTCGTGAACGCCGGCGCGGTGCCGACGTTGAGGGTCGCTGCGGTGCTGGTGGCGGTACCGGCCACGTTGGTGAACACCGCCCGATACTCGTTGCCGTTGTCACCGGCCACCGTCGTGAAGGTGTAGCTGGTGCTGGTCGCGCCGGCGATGTTGGTGAAGCTGGCACCACCGTCGGTCGAGCGCTGCCACTGCACGGTCGGCGACGGCGCCCCGCTGGCCGAGGCGCTGAAGGTCACCGAGGTGCCCGGCTGGACGGTCTGATCGGACGGGTTGCTGGTGATCGCCGGCGCCTGGTTGACCTTGATGGTCAGGGCCTGGCTGGCGTTCGGCGCGACCCCGTTGGTGGCCGTCAGCGTCACCGGGTAGCTACCGCCGCTGCCCGCGGCCGGCGTACCGGCCAGGGTCGCGGTGCCATTGCCGTTGTCGGTAAAGGTCAAACCGGACGGCAACGAACCGGACTCGGTGATGCTGCTGACCGTCGGGATGCCGCTGGTGGTGACGGTGAAGCTGCCTGCCGCGCCAGTGGTGAAGGTCGCGGTTGCCGCGCTGGTGAACGCTGGCGGCTGTCCCACGGTCACGGTCAGGGTCTGGGTGGCGTTCGGGCTGATCCCGTTGTTGGCGGTCAGGTTGAGCGGGAAGGTGCCACCCCCGCCGGTCGGCGTACCGGCCAGGGTCGCGGTGCCATCACCGTTGTCGGTAAAGGTCAAACCGGACGGCAGGCTGCCGGACTCGGTGAGCGCGGCGGTCGGGTAACCGGTGCTGGTCACGGTGAAGCTGCCGGCCTGGCCGATGTTGAAGTGTGCGGTGTTGGCGCTGGTGATCACCGGCG